>NZ_JADEXN010000036.1 GCF_015207075.1 Zarconia navalis LEGE 11467 | reverse complement strand
GGGTTTGACGATCGCCCCACACCCGGCAAGCAGGGCGGGAATCGCGTCAATCAGGGACAGCAGCAAGGGAAAATTCCAGGGACTGACGATACCGACGAGGGGATAGGGAACCCATTGCTGTTGCAGTTCGATGGTTGGGATGGCGGTGGGTTGGGCGGTGTCGGCCGCTAGAATTTGCGGGGTTAACCGACACCAGCTATCGAGACTGGAAATTACTCCATCGATTTCCATCACCGACTCGGACAGCCTTCCCGTATCGGCAACCAGCGCCGCGACGATTTCCTCTTTTCGCTTCAGCAGTGCCTGTTTCCACTGCTGCATCACTGCAATCCGCCCTTCGACCCCCAATTGCTGCCACGCAGGTTGGGCTTGGCGTACATTGACGCAGACTTCCCCCAATTCGTTGGCAGTAGGGGGCACTATCTCGTAGTCGGTGATTCCGGTACGGGGATTGCGAACGGGAATGGGTTGGCTCATGATGTTTCGACTCTACAACTGTGGCGGCTGCTATAACACTGTCATCGATCGCACCATCTCTAACGAAATTTGGGAGAAATACTGGCGGCGGAATTGCTCTTCGCGAACGGCTTCTAGAAATGGGTGAATCTCGATCGCCTCGTCTGGATCGGGCGAGTCGGGGGAGAAGGTGAAGGATAGCAAACCTTCATCTTGTTTGACAAAAAAGCCGATTTGTGGTAGAAATTGAAGTCCGAATTCCAGAGATCGATCGCCAATACCCAGTTTCTGACGCAGTTGCTCTAGAGTCGCTGATTTTTCGGTGCGGGCGAGAAACTTGGCAATTCCCACTAACTGCTGCCAGACCTGTTCTGGAGTCACCACTTCCGGAGGCGGGTAGCCGATGGCGATGGGAGACTCTCGAGTCCCTCCCGTCGCCTCTCGCACCCACGATCGCAATTCATCCCAACTGGCGGGACAGGTTTGAAGGACGGGGACATCGGCCGTTTGATTTTCTTGAGACGATCGCCAGTCGAGAATCTGTAGTCCGGAGTCGTCTACTTGCCCCAACTCCCCAGCATGCTGGCTCGATCGCACGGCAATCAACCGCACTTCGTAGCGACGTTTTTGGCTATGGGTATTGTAGTCCAGTTCCACGATCGCATCGCAGCGACCTGGGGGAATTTCATCTTTGTAATGACCCCACCAAATACCGGGAAACCCCTCCTCTGCCGACTCATCCCAAAGAGAGAACTCGGTTTTGATATATTTCACTTTGCGCCCTTTCGAGTCTTGGATGTTGCGATGCCAAACCCGATCGAACCAACAATTTCGAATCAGGAGTTTGGGCACCGGATTCCCCATGCCGCAGGGTTCGAGATGTTTCAACTCCCGAAATAACTCCTTTCCCAACTCCGACACCGTCACTTGCAAATCCGCCTCGACGATCGCCCCCAAAGTATATTCCCCAGCATCGATTTTCTGGCGCAACTGGCGATCGATCCCTTCCACCAACAGGGGAATATTCTCCACCGGCAAACTTAACCCCGCCGCAAAGGGGTGACCGCCAAACCGGTGCAAAAGATGACTTTGGGATTTAACGAGTTGATATAAATCTACCCCGTTGACCGATCGCGCCGAACCGACAGCAAATTGGACGGTCGATTCGTCTGCATCCTCGAAATCTGAACGATCTCGACTCAGTAAAATCGTCGGTTGTCCGTATTCTTGGGCAATCTGTCCGGCAACCAATCCCAATACTCCAGGGGCCCACTGGGGATCTTCGAGAACGATGGCGCAGGTGGTAGATAAATCCAGTCGGGAAAGCTTCTGCCGAACTTGCTGCATCACATCTCGTTGTAATTCCTGACGACGGGCGTTTGCCAGTTCCGTTTCCACGGCTAACTCGTTACAACGCCGGGTATCGCGGCTGGTGAGTAACTCGACGCAAAACGAAGCATCTCCCTGGATTCGGCTGACGGCATTAATCCGAGGGCCAAGTCCGAAGGAGATATCCGTGGGGCGATCGCCCGTTCGCTTGCACAACTCCAATAGTTTCGCCACACCGGGACGGGTGGGATTGCTGAGTTGTTGTTGCAGCTTGCCAATCCCCATCTGCGCCAGGTAGCGACAATCTCCACTCAGTTGCACCAAATCGGCAATTAGCCCGATCGCCACTAAGTCTAACAATTCCTCCAGCGGCTGTTGGGGAATAGTAGGGAAGGTGAGGTAGAGGGCTTCGACGAGTTTGTAGGCGACGGCAACACCGGAGAGGTGGAACAGAGGATGAGTTTCGGCGAGATAGCGGGGATTGACGATCGCGACAACGGGAGGGCGATCGTCTGGCAGCGTATGGTGATCGGTAACGATCGTCTCGATCCCTCGGGAGGCGGCGTAGGCGATTTCTTCGAGGTTGGTACTGCCGGTGTCGCAGGTAACGATGAGTTGGGTTCCCGCGTTCGCGAGGCGATCGATTCCCTCGCAGTTCAAACCGTGGGATTCTTTGAGGCGATTGGGGATATAGTAGTCCAGATACTGGGTATCGAAAAATTGCCCCAGTCCTTCCCACAACACCGACGTTGACGTAATTCCATCGGCATCGAAGTCGCCCCAAATCGTCACCTTCTCCCCCCGATGTCGCGCTTGCCCCAACCGTTCTACCGCCTGGTGCATTTCCGAACCGAACTCGAAGGGATCGGTGCTGGTGTAGTGTTGGGGATCGAGAAATCCTGGCAGTTTTTGGAGATTCCGCACTGCTCGATTCCACGGCAGGGTCGCCAAGTGCTCGCCGGTATCGCCCCCATAGCGTTGGACTTCGCGCAGAAATTCTTCCGGGAGTTCTACGGGCGGGACGAGTTGCCATGTGGTTTTAGAGGCGATCGCAGACAAGGCAGGCTAGGGATGGGGGGAGAGGGGGAGACAAGAGGGACGGGAAAGGGGAGAAATCGTTAAGGGTTTCGCCCCTGCTTCCGTTGCCCCCTTCGTTTGACAGAGATATTAGCGTACGTTCAAACCACCGGCACCGACAGTGGGGGCCGATCGCAACGGCGGCGCGGCAGCAGCACCGTAATTGACGCGGCAACCCAGGTTAAAGATACTCGCACCGCATTCGAGGGGGACGATTTCCCCTTTGAGCATGGCGCTACAACTGACATAGCCGTCGGCGTTGGTATCTTCGATCATGCATTCGATGGGACGAGCGTCGGCACTAGAAGACCAGACTCTCATGCCTTGTTCGGCAACCAGATGATTCCAGAAGAAATTGAGGAGAAATGCCCCCATACCAACGGTAAGGACTAAGCCGGCAATAATCCCCGCTCTCACTTTCCAGTTTGCGAACAAGTTTCTGATACTCCCTCTAATTTTTGCAATTGGACCAGACACGTTTGGGGTGGGTTCTTGTTGTGCTTCGGACATAGGAGCACCTCTTACAAATGTTAGATAAATATTGGGCAGCCAGTGACTCGGAGCTAGCGATCTCGCCCATCACTCGATTCGGATATGGCACTAGGCTTACTGTAACACTTTCCCTCGATTGGTTGTGATTTTTCGGTGTCCGTTTGCTCTTATCCATTGAAAAGGATTAAAAACTTCGAGGTGCGATTGTTTTAAAAGTATGGTCTGGAAACGATCTTTTTTTGATTAACCTTTTTAAATTCCAAAACGATCGAACCTTAAATTATTGCATTCTCGTACATCGAGTCATGCATTTAAAATTTATGAATGTTTCTGTCTCTCTCTTTTCTAAAGTCTGCTAAAGCCCTTAAATACCTAACCGCTTACTCACGAGACGCTGAAAAGATGGATCGGTTTCTTTGCCCGAGGACTCTACGACAAAAATGATGTGAATGATGTGCGACAACGCTGTCACCCATTTATTTAAGTGTTATTACGAGCACCTGTCGAGTACCAAAATCGAGAATTTATATTTTTTTACGTAAAAATACGCAAGTTGCGTAAAAACACGCAGTATAATAGTGCAGTCGAGTTGAAGCTACTCATCCATGTTGCCCCAACTGCAACTGCTACCCGATGCACTTTCTGAAATTGTCGCCTCTGTCGCCGATACGGGGACGCTAACCAAAACCGATCGCTATGGATTGATGACCGTACTGTTAGAGGAGTCTTTAGACGAAGAATCTCTTCTGGCGACCAATCGATTGCTCAGAGCGGTTTTAAAAGGACGAATTAAAGTGATGGATTAAGTCCGACTCGATTCGGGACGCTCGGAACTCACCAGGCGAGATCCCACTCGGTATGAGTTATCCACAAAAGAAGTCCAGGGGATCGATGAAGTTTGATGTTGTGCTTTCGACTCGCTTTGAATTAATAACTCATTCATATTCTCTACCGCACCTCGGATATGTTGTAAGTAATACTTTCGATCGATTTGAGTCCCGAATAATTCTTGTTCGGTCAGCAATTCTACCGACATCAAAATGGTATTGAGAGCCGTCCGAAACTCGTGAGCGATATCGGAGATCTGGGAATCTGTACTGGTATGAGAATTTATCGACTGAGGGTCGATTCGATCGGAGTTTGTCATGGGGATCTGCTAATATGAGCCGGTAATATTTGAATGCCGATGGCTTTCAGGTCAAGAGTCGTACGAAAGGGAATTGTAAAAAACGAAAATCATCAAAATTGACAAAATTCGTAATTCATTATAATAGCAAACTCACTTCGATCGAGCCACTTATTCTCAGACCCATCCCAGGGCAAACGCATCTTAACTTTTACCCAACTGACAAAGCACTCCTGTAATTGAGACGGCTCAAGCCGAGCAAACACGTGGCTTATCGTGTCGTGAGATGGGATACCGTTCGGAAGTTTAGCTGTATCCGGGGGTTCCCATCGACGTTATAATAAGTTGCCGTACAATTCGATCGAATCCGATTCGAGTTCGGTCAGGTACGTTGAATTCAGGAAACCGAGTCATGCTTGATATTTTCACGAGTCGTCCCTACTGGATTTTTCAAGATACGGTCGCGCTAGTCGTCAGCACCATTTTCTTTTGGCAAGTTTGGATTGCATGGCAAGCCATTAAAAAATAATTTCTCGATCGCCGCACCACCATCCCAAGTCCTATCCCACCCAAGAAATCGTGAGTGACTCAACAGGCAAAGTTTACCTTGTGGGAGCCGGGCCCGGCAGTGTCGATTATCTGACGGTGCGGGGAAAATACCTGATCGGTCGGGCGGATGTTTTGGTATACGATGCCCTCGCCGACGATGCTTTACTCCAATGGGCGCCCTCGAATTGCTTGCAGTTGAATGTAGGCAAACGAGGGGGACAGCCGAGTACCCCACAAGCAGAAATCGATCGACTGTTGGTGAAATATGGCCGGCAAGGCAAGCAAGTCGTACGGCTCAAAAGCGGCGACCCCTTCATCTTCGGCCGTTGCACCGGGGAAATTCAAGCCTTAATTGCAGCGAACTGTCCCTTTGAGGTGGTACCGGGGATCTCTTCGGTACTCGCAGCACCCCTGCTGGCAGGTATTCCCCTCACCGATCCCGTTCTGAGTCGCTGTTTTGCTACCCTCAGCGGTCACGATCCAGCGGCATTAGATTGGGAAGCTTTGGCGCGGATCGATACCCTGGTGGTTCTCATGGGTGGCACTCATCTCGCCACAATCCTGGGACAATTGCAACGATACGGCAGATCTCCTCAAACCCCGATCGCGATCGTGCGCTGGGCTGGGCGACCGCAACAGCAAATTTGGACGGGAACTCTCGGCGACATCCTCGCGCGCACCCAAGGCGAGTCTCTTTCCCCCTGCGCGATCGTTATTGGGGAAGTTGTAGGGTTGCGAGAGTGCTTGCAATCCCCCTATCCGATCGAATTGCCATCGATGGGCTTGGGAGAAAGGGGCGATCGATCGAGTTTCGATCGTGGAGATACCGACCACAAACCACTCATGGGGCAAACCATTCTCATTACCCGGTCGGTCGGACAATCGAGCGAATTTAGCGATCGCCTGATTTCTGCCGGGGCTACGGCAATGTCGATGCCCACCTTGGAAATCGTTCCTCCCTCCAGTTGGCAAGATTTGGATCGCAGTATCGATCGACTCGATGAATTTGATTGGTTGGTTCTCACCTCGGCTAATGGAGTCGAAGCATTCTTCGATCGCTTGTTTGTTGGGGGCAAAGATGCCCGTCACCTCGCCCACCTCAAAATTGCCGTTGTCGGCAAAAAAACCGCCCGCAGCCTCCAACAGCACGGGCTACAGCCAGATTTGATTCCCCCCAACTTTGTTGCCGATTCCTTAGTGGAAAGTTTTCCCTCATCCGTGGCGGGTCAAAGGATTTTGTTTCCGAGAGTGGAATCTGGAGGACGCGAAGTGCTAGTTCGACAATTGAACGATCGCTATGCACGGGTGGTTGAAGTTGCTGCCTACGAGTCGCGCTGTCCGAAACTCATCCCCCCAGAACCCCTTGCCGCGCTGCAACAAAACAACATCGATATTATTACCTTCGCCAGCTCCAAAACCGTCAAGTATTTTTGCCAACTCATTAAGGGTGCAGCTCGCATTTCTCTAGAAGGGGTTCGGATTGCGTCCATCGGGCCTCAAACCTCACAAACCTGTCGGGAACTGTTAGGACGAGTAGATGTGGAAGCGACAGAATACACCATGGAAGGTTTGTATCGATCGCTCTTAAAACTTCGGTAATCTTAAGTAGGGAATGGGGAACGGGGAACAGGGACTTAGACCCATCTCCGCGTCACCGCGTCTCCCCCTCTCTTCTATCGATGGTAAGTTTCCTCGGCAACCCGCTTGAGACGACGCAACTGAGCCAGCATATCCTCCTTCGTCCACCGAGCGGCAAAGCGATCGAAACCAAACTGAACGATCGGATTGGGAATTTTGAACTCGAAGCGATTGACAAGCAGAGTTCCTTCTGTCTGGGGGAAACATTCCCAGCGATCGCATCCGGTAAAGAATCCGTTGAACTGCCACACCACTAAACCCGGTTTTCGCTCGACGACTTCACTATACAAAGCAGGTTGCAAGATGGGAATTTTGATAACAAAGCGACTTTTGGCACCCATTTGGGTACTCCATTCCCCAACGGCTTCGCATCGCAAAGCCGGATTGAGCCATCGGTGCATCAATTCGAGATCCGTGAAGCATCTTTCGACGGCAGTGGAACTTGCCGCAATTTGAATGGATTGTTCGAACACTTGAAGCGGAGTCATACAGTCTCAGAACACAAAGGAAGAGTGAGGAACGAGATTCTTCCAATGTTAACAAATATGAACTCTTTGGAGAATACCCAAGCGCAATTAGGTGGCAACGGGAGTTCCGAGTTTCCCATCGGGCATGATCGTGCGGGCGAGATTCACTTGGGTAAATTTGGTTCCATCAATCTCTGCCCCGATTAGATTTGCCCCTTCGAGATCTGCCCCTTCGAGATCCGCATCGTTCAAATTTGCCCCTTTGAGCCGAGCGCCTTTCATATTCGCTCGTTCCAAACTGGCACCGTTTAAATTGGCACTGCGAAAGTTAGCACCAATTAGATGAGCGCCGCCCAGGTTTGCTTTTCTGAGTTTCGCACCGCTCAAATTCGCGCCGCCGAGGTTCGCGCCTCGCAAATCGACTTCGATAACATTAGCGCTGACTAAACTCGTGCAAGTTAAGTCAGCACCAATTAATTTTGCACCCCTGAGTCTTGCCCCAGTGAGGTTTGCGCCGCTGAGTCGAGCATCACTAAGATTTGCCCCGCTGAGGTTGACAAATAGCAGCGTTGCCCCGCTTAGATCGGCTCCCCTCAAATCGACATTTTCGAAATTCTTTTCTCCACTGGCATAGCGCTCTAGAAGCTCTTTCTCATTCATGAGCACCTCTAGCGTATTGGGAGTCTTTCAACAAAGAATTGGAGCCTCGAACCTTCATGCTTACTGTTTTAGAGCGCTTAGAAGGTCAACTCCAAAAACGCAACCTTCATCGAGTGACCCCGACAATATCCTCCAAATCGGTACCAGAGAGTTAGATTCAGACTCTTTTCGACAAATTCTTTCGATCGCTCAAAACGGTACAACCCGAACGAGCGAGCGAACTTTTGTCTTGATAGAACAACCCTGAGAACGGCGATCTACACATTTTCTGAGAATACTGACTGCAACCGCTTAAAGTGCGGTTTTAACTCACTTAATCGCTACCCGAAGAATTTGCGTTTTAGCTTTCTGTTATTAGCCGCTGATGTGCTAAGTCACGAATCAAAAGGATTTTGGAGCTGATATAATCACTCAGGATGTGAACTTCATCCCGATTTAGCGCTCTCTCCTGTTTGAACTGTTTCATCAGCCATTGTACCAGACTCGGATCGTCGAGGGTTAACAGCACGTTCGTCTGAGTGGCTTCGATCGATAACCAGAGCTGCCGCAACATTACAGGTGTCATTCAGATCTCCTTGAGAGCATTGGCGAATAACTTAATTATTATTTCCGATTCATATCCTAACTGTATTCCTTCCTACTAGAACGCGACCGGATGTAAAACGCAACAAAACTTGCATTTTTCTTAATACAAACAGCGATAAATACAAATTAACGTCGGCAAATTTTAAGATGGGGGCGGAGGGACTTGAACCCTCACGACTGTCACCAGTCAACGGATTTTCATCCTCCCACAGCTTTCGCTGCTGTCTCGATCGATCGAGACTTTGAGAATTGGACTCTCCCTTTACCCTCGGCTTGACGTTAGGGTAGCTCCCGTCGAGTCTCTGCACCTTCCAGAACAATTTTTCTGGCTTGGCTCAGGATTGCCTTGTCCGCAGTCGGATTTAGGTTTCCCTGAATTTGAGAGCATTCACTCGAAAGATTTCTCGCTCGAGGCCCAGATTTCTAAGTCCGTAGCGTCTACCATTCCGCCACGCCCCCTTAGAACGTTTGCAACTGCACCTGCAGTTGCGCCTATATATTTGACCATTATTTGGTACCTTCGCGCAACTTTTTTGCCGAAAATGCGGCAATGGGGCCATCAATACTCGTTTTTCTAGAAAAACCGACCCAGTTCCTCAAGCAAGCGGCGAACTTGCGGATCGCTCGGTCGCAGGCGTTGGGCGGCTTCTAGGGACTCGATCGCCTCGGGGTAACGCTCTAAGGAAGCCAGTACCAAACCCCGTAAAATCCAAGCCGGGACTAATTCCCCATCCAGTTGTACGGCCCGATCGAGGGCAGCCAGGGCTGTATCCGGTTCTCCCAACTCGTAAAGGGCTTTTCCTCGTCCCATCCAGGCTGGGGCAAACTCGGAGTTGACTTCCAATGCCCGATCGTAAGAGCGCAGAGCATCGTCGTAGCGGCGCAATTCTTGGGTGAGCAAGTTTCCACGCATATACCAAATGACGTGGTCGTCGGGTTGAATTTCTAAGGCTCGATCGAAGGAAACCAGCGCCCCGGAGATATCTCCCAAGGTCGAGAGAAGTGCCCCCCGATCGCGCCACGCCCAGTAAAAATCCGGTTCGATTTGCAAGGTTCGATCGAATGCCCCGATCGCCGCCCAAGGATCGTTGAGGGCATACAGGACATTTCCCCGCTGGTACCAGGCGGGATAAAAATTCTGTTGCAGGCCAATCGCTCGATCGAACGCCTCCAAAGCCGTGGGAAACTGCCGGGTGCGGTAAAGGTGATTGCCCCAGTTCGACCAATCCACCGCATTGCGACTGTCTGGTGGCGGTGCGACGGCTAAAAATGGTTCGAGGGACAGTTGTTCTTCAAATCCGATCGGGCGGGGGGTTGTTGCCGTGACTTGCCAGTTGAGGTCGATTCCCGATTGGGTCGCCACTTGCAGCATTTTGGTCGTGGGAATCCCGGCACTAAACCCCAACTTAACGCGCACTAACCCGCCTAAGTCTTCGTCGTAGAGTTCCTGTCCGTCCGCTTGTCCGTGAACGCCGACCACTCGACCTTCGAGATCGAGTACCGGACCGCCACTCATCCCTTTTTCCGTCACGTTCGTGTAAAACAGCTTATAGCCGCGATCGACGGGATTTCGGGTCACCCCCAAGGCAAAATCCCGACTGATAATCTGTCCGGCGGTAAATAGTGTTTCCCGATCGCGCGTCACCCAGCCATAGGTGAAAACAGGGCGATCGAGTTCGTCCGCGGCGTAGTTGGCTAGAGTTGCAACTTGGTACGAGCGATCGCTGGTAAACGGCAACAGCGCTAAATCCACCCCCGGCAACTTCTCGACGGTGCGGTAATCGAGCAAATGCTCGTCGCCATCTGGGGCAATAATATAGTACTCATCTTCGGTGGCAACCACGTGTTTCGCCGTCAGCACCCAATAGGTATTACCCTCGCGGGCAACGATAAATCCCGAACCGGGGTTTTGTCCGTCGATCGTGACCGAAATTTCTCGGGCGATTTGGTGAATTTCTTCGGCAGAATAAGCGTTTGCAACTTCAGCTTGCATCACGATCGCCGGTAAGCCCAGCAACAAGACCGGGAATTTTGAAAAAGCGCTCATAGTTTTACCTCAACCCGTGAAAATTCGATCGACTTTTGACCCTAACTCAGGGAAAGAGGGGAAAAGCGAACGGACAACGAACGCTGAATGGGTCAGTCAACCAGCATCTCCTCCTCTATTTTCTGAACTCCGAATTCCGAATTCCGAATTCCGAACTTCCCCTAAGTTCGGTTAGCGGTTTGCCAATTCCCGAACGTGCTGGTTCAAGTTGATATAAGTCCGAGAACCGCTTTCTTGCAGAGGACCCGCTTGTCCGACGCGCACGTCAAACAGTTGCTGGATGGTTTGAGTGGCATCTGCCCCCGGCTTCAGGGTGAACAAGACATCGGTGCAAGGGCCACCAATCTCACTGGAGACGCACACCACGGGAAGGCGATTGACATACCCAGTGGTAATGTAGTTGAGGATTCCGGCTTCATAAAACCGATTGAATCGCTCGGAAACTCGATCGCAGCGAGTTTCGGGGTCGTAACCCGAACCGGCGAAGTAGTGGGAAACCCAACGCACTAATGGTAAGTTTTTCCCTTCCGTGGAAATATAAGTAGTGGGAACGCCGTAGCCATCGTCAGCGCAGAAGAAATAGTCCTCAGGTTCGCTTTGAGCGACAGGCTCGACAACGGGATAAGATGGGTAAATTGACGGATACTCCGAAAACTCTTCGCCCTCTTCGGGAGTGTAGGGGATGTATTCTTCAGTCTGCGATCGCTCGATTTGAACGCAGACATTCTCATGGCAATACTCTTCGACACTGGTTTCTGTAGTTGGTGTATCATCCGAAATCGTGACGTCTTGTGCGAGGGCGGCAGACCCTGACATCGCGATTGCGGTGCTTGTTGCCATGACTCCAACAGTCAAAGCGGAGATCGATCGAGATAGTTTCATTAGTGTTGACACTCCTTATTTGTTTTCGCTCGAATGGTTTTGAGAAGGTTTTTTCCCAGTTTTTATAAATATATTGATGGGATATTTTCCTCTCTGAGTTAGTTTCCAAGTTCTCTTCTTTTGAATCCGGAAAAATTTAAAATCTATTTTTATCGACAAATCAAATCAGAAAATAACAATAAATATAGCGGTTCTCAATCTGTTGAAGTACAGAGTTTCTGATTTTAGGGAATGGGGAATGGGGAATGGAGAATAGAATTTGGGTGTACCTCACAAGACTGAGAATTGCTATATTAAAATATTTAGTTACAAAGCTTGAACACTTACTTTGAGGTTGATGACGTTGAAAACAAATATTTTATAATTTTTTATTCGTCCTATTTTATATTTAAATATCTATCTATTTTTTTCATTTTTTGTTTAAAAGCCTGCTTCTTGAAATCAAATAGAAAACGCGCAATCGCTCGAAAAATACGATAAAAATTGACTAAAGAGTAAAGATTAACAGCTTACAAGGTTGGGTTGGCAAGGTCAATCGAAAAACTCATTTCATAGTCGTCATACGATTGTGTTGACAAATTTAATTACAAATACTAGTTTTTAATTTTTTTTAGGACATTATATTTAAACGCTGAAATACAATCGATCGTTAAACCCATCAACTGATGGTTTGATAGAAATGCTTGACGATATCCAATCCAAGTGGCACGCAATAACTGGGTTGAAATATAAAGTCCAACCCATACAGCTCAATCAGTTCGTTAGGTTCTCAACAGTATGCTGCTAGAACTCGATCGAAAGCAATTTTTAGAGACCTTCATTTTCAGCTCGAAACCCTCACTAAAATGCAGCCCGATCGACAAATTTGCAGCTCGGATGTCTGTCAACTCAAAATTGACAGGTAGCGCCAGCAAGCGCGAGCGTATTTTGATTTCACCTGATGTATCTAACTGTCAACAAAAATTTGACAGATCGAGAGTGCGATCGCGAAAATTATCTGTCGATTGTTTTCTAGCTAGCTCCTTCAACTCAGTCGATCTCAAATGAGACTTTCCGATGCAGAAAGAATCGAAGAAGGTAGTCCCATCCGCGTTGGGGCCAAACTCGCTTGCGTCCCGTTTTTTTGGCAATCCACTGTGCAACCTTCGGTCCCGACCAGCGTCCCCCATCCGGTGCGGGACGTTGTAGAGCCAAAGCGAGTTCTGCCTGTTGTTCGGGAGTCAGAAGAGAGCGAGAAGAAGCTCGTCGCATCTTACTGCGATTGAGCGCCGAATCTGGACCTTCGTGATTGTAACGCCGGACAATTTGTTTGGCGTAATCGTAATTGAGATCGACCACTTGAGCGGCTTGTTTGATCGTCCAGTCCTGGGCGATCAAATACAAAAGATGCCATCGTCTGGCTTCAGTGGTGTCTTTGACATGTCGGTAGCGAGACTTTAGCTCGTCAACCGTTAAATGTGGTCTTAGGTGCGCTTTTGGAGGCATACCTCACCCCGAGAATGTGAACGCTTACAACATTGGAAAAAATTGGAATATCCCATGGATTTCGATCGCAGAATCTCTGCTTAACCCAGGAGATAGTAAGGATTGGCAACACCGTAATAGGTGTAATGGTGCCCGTCGCCATAGGCATAGGCACTCTGGTTCGAGTTGGGATAATAGTTCGTGCTTTGGTAGCCATAGTTCGAGTAGCCTCTCCAACCTGTATATCCCGAACAGCGAGCGCCATTAACGGTGGCGGCTTCGTCTTCAGATAAATCCGAAAATAGCGACGGATTCGATTGTGGTTTTTGGATCTTGTTCATGATGCCTGTGCGATAATAAACTCATTGCAGAGCAATTTTTGGGAAAGTAGGAGAACCAAGACTCATTCAATCGTTCTTAATTCTCCTGAAGACCCCACCCATAGAAAGTTTGGATTCGGACTATGGGTGTGACTCCAACCCAGGGAGAGAGGGCAGAGCGGCTAGGATGTTACTAGTCCTCTGTCCGAACTCCACCCTTACTGGTTGATGGTGACATCTTCAATCTCTTCTCCAGCAACCACGAGGCGCACGTTCACGTTTTGAGTCACGTTTGTCGTTCCACCGCGATAGCCGCCTTGACCTTGGCCGTAGCCGTAGCCATAGCCTTGACCGTAGCTGACATAACGAGGACGGTAGTAGTAGTAGCCGTGAGCGCCATTGACGGTAGCGGCTTCCTCGGTGGTGAGTTCGGTGAAAAGATTGTTTCTTTGAGAAATCTGCATGGTGTAATTTACTCCATATTCGTGAGTTAAATTTGCGTGTCTTGTGCTCTAACCGATCGGTAAAAGCTATATCCATCTTTCGGGAGAAACGAATAAAATCCGGAGAATTTGCAATCTAAATTTTTGCTGGTTTTCGCAACAACTATTTCTGATGCACAAAGCAGAGCGATCGCAGCTCTGTTGAATAAATATAAAAGGTATAGTCTGAGTTTTTTTTGTTCGATTAACAAATTATGCTCGCTCTATTTCTATAGAACGAACGAGTTAAATCAATCGACGATCTCGATTGAAGTCTGCTGTTTTAGGGGGATATTGAGGATGCAACCCTAGCCTACAGGTTAACACCTGCATTAAACTTGAACTCAGACCAGAGTCTGACTTAGATGACCCTTATCAATATAATTCTTCTAGTCAATATATCCTATTTCTTCAAAAGAAGTGGTTTAGATCGGGATAAATTTAATTAATATATGTTTAATCTAGAGGTCGATACTCGGGCTTGCTTTGTCTAATATGTCGTACCTCGATCGCATCTCCCCAGTATTCTAGGTTTTTCCATCTTTCTTTGGGGTCGATAAAATTAGATAGCGTTAATCTTCTACGATCGAAAATCCCGATCTCTATACCCTTTTAAAGCCCTTACGAGGAAAAATAATTTATGCTCTTCGCAAGGACTTCAAGGGTTAATTAAAAAAGGTATTGCACCCGGATCGGACGAGAAGGATTATGACTGAACCCGTCTAGCTAACGAAATGGTACGAACCTCGTTGAAGATTCGGGATTAATAGCAACCACCACGGTAACCACCACCATAGCCATAGCTGCTGTAGCTGTAGCCGTAGTTAACGGGACGATTCCAACGGCTGTAACCACGACCGTAGCCATAGGAGGAAGGACGGTAGCCACCATAGCCGTAGTAAGAAGAATGGGCCCCATTGACGGTAGAAGACTCTTCTGTTGTCAATTCGGTAAACAGTTGAGTTTTGTCGTTTGTATTCATCTCGAACTCCTTGTGAGTGAGTGCAATTCGTGAACTTTATGAATCGTGTGATTCGATTGGCTTTCACCCAGTTAATGGGGACAAGCTCTATTAACTATTCCTGATTTTGTAGATACGATCCGGAGGCTATCTTGAATATTATTTCAGGAATTTTTTTGTTTTTTAGAGTTTTCAATGTCGAATCCTCTTTCATTGTATGAGTTCTAGAAAGTTTCACATTATTCCAACAAAAAAACTTTTATTTTAAAAATGGTAATTTCTTATATTTTAAAGTTCAAGAAATGACGTTCTTTATTTCTGTTTTGCGCAAACAAAATTTCAAAAAAATATACTCGACTCTGTTGTTTATGTCGCTCGTATTTTTTGTCTAATTATTTTACATACGAATAAAAAATGATATGCAATAGCATAATTTTTTCGGGTATGCTGTTCGATAGGGGGATTTTAAACGGAAATCGGATATACGACTAAGGTGATAGACTTTGTGCACAAAAATCTCCATCACACTGGTTTTGATAAGTAGGGGTAGTGCCCCTTGTCTACCCCGTGCGGTTGCTAGCCCAATATTTTTACTATTTTGATTCGATCGGATTTTAGTTATATCTCAGAAGTCAAAACCCGATCGATTTAACTTTAAATATTAATTCAGATTAAAAAAATATTTTTATTCGAGCGCTCTAACATCGTTAATAAACCGCTTTTAAAAATTATCATAAAGGTTGATAAGCAAGGAAATAGTTACAATATAAAGACGAAAAATCTAAAAACATATAAGCTTAGCTAGAATGAATTAACATCAGATACGATCGGTTTGATGAAATGAATTATGTTTTAATACCGTCAATTTGTAAAAACAGGAGATTTTATAGCAATCATTAGATTAATGAAGTACACCCAAATTCTATTCCCTATTCTCCGTTTCTCATTCCCTCACACCAGAAACTTTGTACCTCATGAGTGTGAGAACCGCTATAGATACTTTAAATATTCTCAAAACAATAGATAACCTCCCTTTCCTCTCTCTGGTAGGGAGATTTAAAAATCTCATTTTCCGAGTCGAGCTAAATAGGAAAAGGGAGGTCTACAAGCAGGACGATCTAGTAAACTAGAGTCCATTTTTAAAGACTAGCAATTAAACGGCTTTGGGATTAGTAGCAGCCATAGCCGTACCCGCGACGGCCACCGTAGTAAGAACGACGGTAGGGGCGATAGTAGGACACCGTGCGATAACCGTAACCGTAACCGTAACCATAGCTAGAACGATAGCCATGAGAACCATTGACCGTTGCAGCTTCTTCCGTTGTCAAATCGGCAAACATTTCGCCAGACTGAGCCGTCGGCATAGCTGTCCCTTCGACGGTTGTTGACTTGGGATCTGTTAGTTGCATAGTAGACTCCATATTTATGTCAAGGAAATCGATCGCACAGATCGATTTGAAATGGCGAATTCAGATTGTTTCTAAACCCGTTACTCCATAAATCTTCAATCTCCGAAAAAATCCGGATACTTTGACAAGAAGTTTGTAAAAACGTGATAGCAACACCCATCAAAATTTGCCATCATGTCGAATCAATTCGGATCGGATCCCCCATTCCTTCAAACCGAAGAATTTCTACCTCCTGTCAGTCGTTGGGCAAGCATCGGGGGACTTCTGGTGGTGGGAGTATTGGGGGCTGTGGTGGTTCTGTCTGCCCTGGTCAAATATGATGTGACCGTTAAAGCCAGCGGGCGCGTCCGTCCTCAATGGGAATTGCAACTCATCCAAGCCCGAACTGATGGCATCGTCAGCAGCATTGAAGTAACAGAGCACCAAGAGGTAGAAGTGGGAGAAGTCTTCGCCTATTTGGAAACAGGCGAAACGCCCCAAATTCGGACTCTGCAAACCCAGCAGCAGCAACGATTAGCAAATGTGGAAATGTATCGAACCCAATTGGGGGAAGTACAAGTTCGGGTTGAAGATTTGCGATCGCAAATTTTGCAAAAATCGGAATGGATTGCCATTGCCGGTTCCACTGGGGTACAAAATGAAACAAACTCCAACTACACCGTTGCTTTAGCCCTGGACAAACTGACTCGATCTTCCCCTCTCGATGCCGAAGAATTGCAAAAACAGTGGCAGGATTTGGTCAAGCAACAAACCCAACTCGAACGTCAAATTCAGTACGAAGCAACAGCCTTAATTGAAATCGAAACCCAGCTAGAAGACGGGGCGCTGGAAATTCCCGCCGATGGAACCA
>NZ_JADEXN010000035.1 GCF_015207075.1 Zarconia navalis LEGE 11467 | reverse complement strand
TGGAGTCGCAGCGATCGGGCAATCGTTACGGATTTGCCGGGGACGACGCGGGATGTGGTGGAATCTCAGTTGGTGGTGGGGGGAATTCCGGTGCAAGTGCTCGATACGGCGGGGATTCGGGACACAGACGATCGTGTCGAACGCATGGGGGTGGAACGCTCTCGCGCGGCGGCCCGGTTGGCGGATTTAGTGTTGCTGGTGCTCGATGCCACCACCGGGTGGACGGCGGCGGATGAGGAAATTTACCGATGGGTGGACGATCTCCCCATACTCGCGATCGTTAATAAAATCGATTTGGTCGAAAGAAACGCGATCGATGGGGCACAAGAACCGGCGATCGTGCCGGCAAATATTGGGGATGAGGGCAAAATTCGTCAGATCGTGCCCACTTCAGCAATGTGCGATCGCGGGATTGAAGACCTCGAAAATGCCATTCTCGCCACCGTACGCGGGGGAAAACTCCAGGCGGCCAATTTGGATTTTGCCATCAACCAACGTCAAGCAGCGGCCCTCTCGCGGGCGAAAGTCTCTTTGCAACAGATGCAACAGACCATTGCTGACGGCTTGCCCTTCGACTTCTGGACGATCGATTTGCGCGGTGCGATTCAAGCCCTGGGGGAAATTACGGGAGATGAGGTGACCGAATCGGTTCTCGATCGAATTTTCAGCCGCTTTTGTATTGGAAAATGATCGAAAAATCGATCGAAGATCGCGATTCTGCTATAGTGCGATCGATTTTTCGATCGGAAGGAATTTCAAGATGTCGCAGTTTCGTCCCTACCAACCTGCTCTACTGCGGATATTACACGGCGTTGCTGCCGTTCTGGTGCTATTGGCGATCGTCTCGGGGTTTTGGGTTTACAACACCTACGATAAACGTTGGGGCAGTGTGGCTTTACCCACCCTCAATGACATTCAAGGGATTCATGGCACGATTGCCGTGACATTCCTCTTGCTTTTTCCCTTTTTTGCGCTCTACAGTTTCCATCTGGGCGATCGTCGTTTGGTTCGATCGCCATCTTTGGCTCAACTCAAACAGGTTGGCAAACCGGTTTGGTGGATATCGATACACCGTCTGGCTAATACATTGATGTTACTGGCGGCAACGTTTGCCCTCGTTACGGGTCGAATGATGAAAGAAGAATGGTTGCCGGCGGGGGAAATCGATCGTCCTTGGTATCTAGCTCATTTAATGGCTTGGATTTGTACGATCGCCAGCCTCGCATTACATCTATTGTTCGGGGCAAAAGTCGGAGGATTGGGACTACTGACCTCAATATTCGGTCGAAAGATGCGAGAAGATGATACGCCACGTTTTTGGCTGCGAGGATTTTGGAAAAATGACTCCGATCCAATTCTAAAAATTATTAAATTTTTGGTGTTTGGAGGCATTTTCTTGGCATTTATTTTGCCTGTTTTTTATTTGTGAAATGTAGTGACTCGGTTCGGCTTTACCATCTCAACATTTGAATACAGGGTACAAAGTCTCGGGTAAATTTCAATCTAGCATATTTCTCATTTTCGCCCTAAGCGGTATGCAGTATGAGTTCCTTTTAATGTCGCTCGCTCGATTTGCGTTCGCCTTGCAGCGACACGATCGTTGCTTCCGGAATTGAACTGAATTTGCCACGCACCGCATCTTCGATATATTCCCTCATCTCATCAAAAGCCATACCCGTCTTTCCTCAGCTATGCCAAGCCATAAATTGTATTTTAATCTTTTTGTTTACAAAACTTAATCTAACTTTATAGGGATTAACGCTGACACAAATGTTGAAAAATCATAAAATACAAGTAAATTAAATTGCAAATTTCAACAATATATTTTATAAAAACGTTATTTAGATCGGTCTATAAATCAGTAATAGAATTCCACCAACAGCAAAGCTCGTTTAATGTGCGTCCCTGCAATTTAATGTCTAACGATCCATGACTGCTGAAGACTTTCCCGCCTCTGAGGTAATGCCCGAAACGTTTCAACTTTTAGCAAGGATTGCCCTGCGGATTCGTCAGTCTCTCGATCTCGACGAGATTCTCAACGAAACAGTGGCTCAGGTGCGCGAGTTACTAGATGTCGATCGAGCGCTCGTTTATCGCTTTCATCCCGATTGGAGCGGTTCTGTGGCTGTGGAATCCGTTACAGAAACGACTCACTCTATTCTCGATCGAGTCATCACCGATCCATGTTTTGAGAAAGCTTGGTTCGATCCCCACCGACGGGGACGCACCCGAGCCATCAAAGATATTCGCGTCGCTCAGATGAGCGAATGCTATCGCGAATTTCTCGCGTCGTTTCAGGTCAGAGCAAATTTAGCCGTTCCGATTATTCTGAGTTTGCCCGCCCCAAATCTCGAAAGCCCAAATCCGGAAAGATTGTGGGGATTACTCATCGCCCACCAATGCGATCGTCCTCGCCAGTGGAAGAGTCAAGACATCGAGTTTCTCGAGCAACTGGCAACGCAAGTCGCCATCGCTATTCACCAATCCGAACTGCTCCGTCAAACTCAAAGGGAACTCGAAGAGCGCAAGCAAGCCGAAGTAGCACTGCAACAGCTCAATCAAAAACTCGAAAGCCGAGTGGAACAACGTAATGTGGCTCTACAAGAAAGCGAACGGCGGTTTCGTTCTTTCTTTGAATCGGCACCGGATTTTCTCTATGTTCTCGATTCCCGAGGAATCATCGAGCAAGTGAACCCCGTCGCAGTTGAGAAGTCCGGATACACGGAAGCGGAACTCATCGGTCGTTGCTTGGGGGAATTTTTGACCCCAGAAGGCCGAGAACTGGGTCAACAACAGTTTGCCACCTTAATTGAAAAAGGGTCTGTGCGTCAGGAGTTCGATTTCGTCTGTAAAGATGGCAGGCGGCTGGTGATGGACTCTTCAAGTTCTTTAGTGCGGGACGAAAGTGGTTCCCCCGACTATATTTTGGTGGTGCAACGGGACATCAGCGATCGCAAAGCAGCCGAGGCGGTATTGCACGAATCTAACCGACGCTGGCAAACTTTGCTCGATAACGTACAGCTTATCGTCATCGGACTCCACAAAGATGGCACGGTGGAGTACGTCAATCCGTTTTTTTTGAAGCTGACGGGATACGATCGGTCGGATATTCTCGGGCAAGATTGGTTTGGGACGGTCTTACCACAATACCAAACAGCCCAAGTGTACCAAGTCTTTCAGGAAATTCTAACGCAAAATCTTCACCCTCACTACCAGAACTCGATTTTGACCAAATCTGGTGAAGAGCGGATTATTGCTTGGAATAATACTCGGCTGCAAGGGATGGGAGGAAAAGCCGTGGGGACGCTCAGTATTGGCGAGGATGTGACGGAACGCTACGCGATTTCTCGAATGAAAGATGAATTTACTGCGGTGGTCAGTCACGAACTGCGAACGCCGCTAACGGCGATTCACGGGGGATTGAACTTGCTCTCGACGGGTCTGGTGGACGCGAGTGGCGATCGAGGAGAGCACATCATCCAAATTGCCGCGAGCAGTACCGAACGTTTGGTGCGTTTGGTTAATGATATCTTGGAACTGGAACGGTTGGAATCGGGGAAAATCCAACTGGTCAAAGAATCGATAAAAGTCTCCGCTCTCTTGCAACAAGCAACAGAGCAAATGCAGGTGATTGCCAATCGTGCTGGAGTGACGCTTGAGGTTTTCGACATCAATGCATACTGTTGGGTCGATCGCGATCGAATGACTCAAGTGCTAATTAATTTGCTCGGCAACGCGATCGAATTTTCTGCAAGAGGCTCGACGGTTTGCTTGAGTGCCACATTGATGGATGCGGTGGGGACGATCTGGTTTGAAGTGCGCGATCGCGGTCGGGGGATTCCGGCGGACAAACTCGAAACGATCTTCGAGCGCTTCCATCAAGTGGATGCCTCCGATTCCCGAAAAAAAGGAGGGACGGGGTTGGGTTTAGCTATTTGTCGCAGCATTGTCGAGCAGCACGGGGGACAAATTTGGGCCCACAGTACGTTAGGTGTCGGCAGCAGTTTTTATTTTACCGTACCCCAGGGGGAAGAAGCGCCGGAATCGGGAGATGGGGAGATGGAAAAACGGGTAGAATAGCGACTCACTCACTTTCAATTGTCCGTTTGCTTAACTTCTGCTTCCCATTTGTAATTGACAATTAACTCAGGGCAAATATGAGCAAGCAAATTTTAATTGTCGATGATGACGATGCCGTGCGAGAGATCGTGCAGTATTGCCTAGAAGCGGCAGCGGGATGGGAGGTGTTGATGGCAGCTTCCGGTCGCGAGGGGTTGGCGGTAGCACGATCGCAGCAACCCGATGCTATTTTGTTGGATGTGATGATGCCGGATATGGACGGACTGGAGACGTTGCGACAGTTGCAAGGGGATAAGACGACTCAAGATATTCCAACGATTTTACTGACGGCTAAAGCTCGAATTGGCGATCGACAGCAGTTACAGAGCTTGGGAGTTGCGGGTACCATTTCTAAACCATTCGAGGCCGTGAGTTTGGTGGAACAGGTGAGATCGCTCCTCCATTGGGATGAGTAATCGATCGCAAAATCCTCACAATTCTTGTTTATGGTAAGCCTGTAACCAGACTGATTATCGGTCGAATCTTAGGTTCGCAAAGCGTGCGTTTTAATCCTGTCAAGGTTTTTAGCCTAGTGCGAGCCTATTTTTCCGGATTTTTGACGATCGCGTTCTATTTCAAAGCAGATGTATTTATGTTGAGTGCGACCATCGTTACTGCCTCTAGGAACAGTATTTGCGAGCCGCAGACCGCAGCCAACATGAACAAGCATGAAGACCGCGAGTTGTCTATGTATATTGAGTTATCCGTCGAGATTTTAAAAACTCAAGACCGAAAAGCGATCGAGTTTCTCAAGAATTTTCTCGCGATACTTCCGAGTCTGACAGAGATTTCAATGGTTCTGACTGCGGCGATCGAGCAGCTCGCTCAAACCGATCCTGAAAGCTGCCGTTGGATTTTACGTAACCCTCGGGAGCTAATGCCAGAACTCGACTTGCTGTCTTTGGGTCAACAAGTGCTCCGGTCTCAGCTAAAAACCGAAAGAATATTACCAAAGACAGATTTTTTTTTCGATGAAAATGCTAGAATGGTATTGAGAAAAGAGATAAAAGAAAGACTCATGACCAACAGCAATAAAGCTGAAAGTTTGATTCTTGAAGAAATGATTTCTACGTTCGAGCGAGCCGATAAATAACAGATATATCGGTTCTCTATTGCCTAATGTAGTTAAATTTGACGATCTAAATTTGTAAGTTTTTTACGAATCAACTAAAGCTTACAAATCTAAAAAGCGTTCTGGAAATTAAAGCTCTAGCATTCCATTCGTGTTTTATGCTTTGAGCATTGAATTATTTCTGAAAAGATTCCTCATTTTAGACAAGAACGTTTCCATTGGAAACTTCGATCCATCTGGGGAAATCCTCTAGAGTCTGGGACTCAAACAAATATAAAATACAGGATTCGCTGGGAAAACAAACGATTGCGAATCTTGTTAATTCGAGAATACCGGTCTTGGGTGTATAAACTTGGAGAAACTAAAAATGACAGCAATTCTAACAGTTGTAACTGAGGAAGTCGAGCATATTCTCAATATTTATTATGAGGCTGACGAAAGAGAGACACTCAGGGCAAATCAGCTAAGAGCCAGACTCATCGACTACGTGATGAATCGGATTCAAGTCGATCTGTCGATGCGGGTCTACTTATCCCCTCGGTCTGCAAAATTGCGTTTTCCCTATCGCTCTCTAGAACTGCGCCTTAAAGTAGAAAATTACGCTCGTGCCGGATTTAGGCACCTGGTACGAACTCCGGTAGATATCACACACCATTCTGACCGTCGGACTCAACTGGCTTAAATTCTCTCAACTGGCTTAAATTCTCTCAACTGGGTTAGATTGCGATCGGGTGAGTTCCGTTCGAGTGTCCGTCCAAAACTCATGACGACTTCGCATACGAACTGACCGACGCGATAATCGTCCGATGGCGGGGGCTGTTACAATCGATCGTCGGCTTGTTAAACCCTGCTTGCACCATTGCTTCGGACAAATCTAGGGAAAAATATTCGTCTAGCCAGGGTTCCGTACTTTTGAGTAAGGTAAAGACGTAAGGTGGCATTTTGGTAAACGCCTCCGACTGGGGGTTCATCTCCATGATGGCGAGATGTCCCCTGGGGCGTAACAGCCGTCTGGCTTCCTTGAGAATGGCACGAGTTGCCGACTGGGGGAGTTCGTGACAGACCAAGAATAGCGAGACTAAATCGAAGGATGCAGCGGGCAGTCCTGTCTTTTCTCCGGCGGCGTGTACCCAGCGAACGGGGTGAGGAACGTCAGGATAACGGTGTTGAGATTGGTAAGCAGCAACCGCGAGGAAATAGGGGGATAGATCTACCCCCGAAATTTGAGCTTCGGGGTACGTCTGTTGTAGAGCGAAAGTACTCAAACCGACACCACAACCGATATCGACGATATCTTTGGGTGGGTTCGGAAGGTGTGCCAAAACTAAATCGTGGTAACTTTGGCGCAGCTTTTGGTCTCCTTTCGCCCCCGCTTCGGGCCAAATTTTGGCATGAACGGCTTTGGCTGCCACCTCCAATTCCGTTGCGGCTTCCCAGTTAAGGTTTCCCGTTTCGTAGGCGTGGAAAGAATTGAGGTAGTAATCGGGATAGGTGAGACTGGGGTCGTGCAAGCGATCGAATTGGGTGCCTAGATTTTGCGATCGCAGGGTTGCCGCTTCCTCTCGCCAAGGAACGCCGAGACTTTCCGCACGATCGATCATCATTTTACGGGCTTGATGTTTGGCTAAATTCGCCAGAGGCTTAATGGATAAAACCCCATTCACCACGCGTGACATCAGTCCCCGCTTCGATTTTGTTGCCGTTGCCACCATAGCCAGATTGAGAAAACGCGATTTAGATTTAGAGTTCAAACCTAGCGCGATCGGGTTATTTTTTGAAGGGGTTCGACAAGATTGCTTACAATTAGTCGCCAATTAGCCGCTAATTAGCCGCTGTTGGTTACCGACAACCCAAACTCTCGCGGGTGGATATTCCGGTAATCGGATTGATACCGGATGCGCGCTCGCACATCAGAGATATTTGATAGCGATCGAGAATCGAACCGGAAAAATCTGCTCCGGTAATGTCGGTTCCGGCAAAGCTGCTACTGGTGGCAATCGCATCGGTAAAAATCGTGTTGGTGAGATTCGCGCGATCGAAAAGGACGCGATCGGCAAAGGATTCCGAGAGATCGGCATCGGAGAGATCGGAATCAACCAGAGAGCCTTTCGTAAAAATTGCCCCTTTCAGATTTGCCCCGTGAAAGTTAACCCCGAGCATATTCGCACCGGCAAAAGCACTGCCTTCCAAATCTCGATCGGAAAAATCTCGGTATTTCAAGTCAGTGAGGGTATAGTTGACGGTATTTTCTTTCGCCCAAGCTGGGGAAATGCCAAGGGTAAACCCCCAGAAGGTTAGCAAGAGAATGGCGATCGAGAGAATCTGGGGCACGCGAATGGCGATTCGGTTTCGACCGGTTAGAGGTTTAGGGTTGAGATAGGAAGAGGAGGAGGCTGGCAGGGCGATCGATTGAAGATTTCGACCCAGGAGAGTGAAATTTAAACGCATACGAGCTTGGAAGTGCAGCTATAGGTATTGTGAGAAGTCGAAACTTGGAAGACTTGCGATGCGATCGGAACGCGATTTTTATTTTAAACCTTAATGGTCGGTGAAGGGTTAAAGCCCCAGGGCATTCGGACTATTACCTTCGTTAAGAAATCGTTCGGGTTAAATCTAGATGTTTCTAGCTGCATAGATACTTCGATCGTGGGGCTTTAGCTCGGGAAAGAGCGAACAGCGATCGAATTGCGAATCTAAAAAAAAATGGCGATCGTTTTCTAGTGACGATCGCCACGAACTAAGACTTTAAAGTCAATTTTAAAAACGAGATTAGTCGTGAAATTCTTGGAATAACATCTCCCAGGTTTGGTTACCAACAATTCCATCAGGGACTAAACTGTAGCGACGCTGAAATTTCTTAACAGCAGCTTCAGTCTCCGTACCAAAAATACCATCGGAGGCAATTTGAGAACCAAAGTAGTTCAATAAATCTTGTAGGTATTCAACTTTGTCTCCTTTGCTTCCCAAACGCAAGATGGGTAAGCCTGGATTTGAAATGACCTCGGCAAGACGATTCCAAGTCTGTTGACCGACAATACCATCGATCGTGAGTCCGTATTCAGATTGGAAAGTTTTAACGGTGGCAATCGTTTTCGCTCCAAAAATTCCATCAACCTCAAGCTGTGCTCCGTAGATATAGTTGAGAGTATTTTGTAAGTATTTTACATCGTCACCAATACTTCCTTGACTTAAGGTCGGGAAGGTTCTGGGAGCTTCTTTTACGACAGTCATGATTTAATCCTCTAATCGAGTTTCTGGGGATGTTTCATTCGATAGTTTTACTGTAGAAACTTCTAACGCTTTACCCAATACAGTTCGTGCCACTTCTGACTTATCGACACGATCTCAGAAATTTTTGAGTTGTTCTAATGCTCTGTACTACTGATGAAGCTTAGGAAAGTACCCCGAAGTGAGAAAATGCCAGTTAGTCGATCGGTCTATGCTTGTCTCTAGCTCGAAGAGGATGTCTGTGGAAAACGACTGAGGGCGCGATGGCATGGGGAAAAGGAAACAGTCTGAGGATCTCACCTCGGAAAATTGATAAGTTCAACCTCCCTGTCACCTCAACTCCGTTTCGATTTTCTAATATCTGCCCAAATTTACTCGAAATTTGAGGAGCGATCGTATGGGTTTTGTGAAACGAGTTGTCAGGGGTTACAGCGACTTGGTAGTATTAAGTGAATTAATACCGCATGGTTGGGTTAATATTTGTAGCTACTTACGCTTTCGACACTCCGATCGAGTACCAGAAGTCTTATTTTTCGTCAAATCGCTTCGATCGAGCTCCCTAAAAGATCGAGTGATGTGCACAAATTTTTCTCGAAGCGATCGAATGGGTGCTTGACAAAAACCATAAAATATGAAGCGGGCTATTAATTTGGGAACGATCGAGATCGAATGAGTGTTGATGTTTCATGAGGTGAATCGTGCGATCTCGATCGTTCCTCCCATATTCCATAACTATCCATTTGTATTCCCGTTCCTCATTCCCCGTTCCCGGTCTGGGCTATCGATTTTAGACGCACACCAGCTCGTTCCGTTTAAGAAACCGTCACGAAATTGCCCCGCAACTGGTCTGGGGAGGTCACAGACACTAATCCCAGTACCAAATTCGTCCCGGCGACAGAAATTGCAATACTAATCGGCACGTTCGGACTGACTGCAACCGTAACCACTTCAAACGTCAGATTAGCTTCGGTAAACCCTTGCGTCAAGCCAATTTTATCCACTCCCGGCTGAAAATCGGTGATGGCATCCACCCGCAGAAAATCCAGCTCGTTGTTAATGGTGACGCCCTTTTCTACAGGGAAGACCAGTGTATCGCTCCCTTCACCGCCCACCAATAGGTCTCGACCAAAGCCCCCATCAAGCAAATCGTCTCCAGCCCCCCCATCGAGAAAATCGTCTCCCAACTGACCCAGAAGGCGATCGTTTTCCGAATCTCCCAGAATCGCATCGTCTCCCAATCCACCGAGGAGTTCGTCAGCGCCCGCGCCGCCCGAAATAAAATCGCCTCCCAAACTGCCCGCGAGCGTATCTTCTGCGGGAGTGCCGACAATGCTCGTCCCGGCAATGAAAATATCCGAACTCGGCGCTTCCCATTCCGGAGTCAGCGGCGGCAAAATCACCACATCCGTTAACGCCGTCCCATCCATCAACCAAATCTGATTGTCCCCGGTGCCGAAATTGCGAACGTGCAAGTCGTCGAGTCCGTCGCGATTGAAGTCTCCCGCACTTTCGATACGCCATTCCAAAGGAGGAAGAATCGGTAGCGGTGCATCGCCAATTAAAGTGGTTCCATTCATGAACCAAACCGCATTTTCACCGCTATTAAAATTGCGCCAGACGATATCCTCCCAACCGTCTCCATTAAAATCTCCCGTAGCTTGGATGCGCCACGCAATATCGGGATTGGTAGATAAACTCACCACTTCCGATATTGCCGTACCGTTCATCGTCCAAATCTGGTTTTCCCCGGTGACGTAATTCCGCCACAGCAAATCTCCGTTCCCGTCGCCGTTAAAATCCGTTACTCCTTCGATATGCCACTCGGGTCCGGGAACCGGCGGTAGACTCTCGGCACCGATAACGGCGCCTTCATCCATCAGCCAGAGAAAATTTTCTCCGGTAGAGTGGCTGCGCCAAACCACATCCTCAGAGCCATCGCCATTAAAGTCTCCCGTCCCCGACAAGCGCAAAAATCGATCGAAAACCGCTGGCAGGGGAATACCATTGGTGACGAGAGTCCCATTCATCAGCCAGATAACATGACTCCCGCGATCGGTATCGCGCCAGAGAATATCGGGGTTGCCATCACGGTTGAAGTCGGACATATTTTTTTAGAGATCGGATTATCAGTGACAGGCGCGGGCTTATCGATGCCTAGCTAGACGCAAACAGCCGGTGTTGGGTTCGGAGTATTTCCCAAACTTTTTCGGCAGTTGTTTTCCAGGGCGATCGCCAGTGCCGGTATCGGAAAGTTCCCACAGCATTACAAAACAATAGACCCGTTCTGTATCTTAGCGGTTCCACTGCATTTAGGGCAGATCCGAGCAGAACCAATATCTGACAAAGAGAAGACGTTATTGCCGGAAAAGTTGAATGAGCCTCAGTAATCAGATATATAGCTGCCAGTTCGAGTTCGGTATCGCAATCGCCAGGTCAAGGGGAGACATCGCGAGGCGAAACCTTTTTAAACCTTTAACACTTCCTGTCAGGTGCGACGGGGCATCCGTTTGATACGATGAGGTAAGTACAATTGCCACCCCATAACGTAAAAACCAAAGCCTATGAGCCAGCTCAACAATCCTTCCCTCAAACAACTCCCCCGACACGAAGCAGCTGAGGTGATTCCGTTAAATCAAGAAACATCCATCCTCGATTGGTTGCAAGCAACAGGACGCCTCATTCCCCGCGATGAAGACGAACAAGCCTCATCCCAACAAGATGAAGGTCTCGATGGTTTGATCGTCGAAGATGATGTCTCTTTCGAGGAAGAAGAAGACGATGATGATGCGTAAATAGAATAATTTCGTCGATCGTTTGTCATCTTGGTAGCGCCCGCCAGTTCGATCGACCTTGAAAAGGGATAGCGTTTTCAGCCTACCTCAGCTAGGATAGCGGTGAAACGGGCGATGATATGGAATAATAATTTCCGGAGTTGACATTCGCCTTTTCCGGTGTGTAAGGAGTCAAAAAATTTCGTGGATACCAACTTTTACAGCAGGCGAATCCAGGTCTCAGGGACTGCTCTATCAGTATGCTTGGGCATTGGCTTGAGTATAGCGGCCTTTGCCTTAGACTGGGAAGCCGAGCGGTTGACTTCTCTGGCTTCATCTTTAGTTCTACCCCTATTGCTTTGTGCTGCAGCTTGTGCGAGTCTCGGATATTGGGCAATTCCCCTCCTCCAAGCCCTCAAAACCGGTCAAGTGATTCGCGCAGATGGGCCGCAAGCGCATTTAAAAAAAGCGGGAACGCCGACGATGGGAGGAATTTTTTTCGTTCCCACCGCTGTCGCGATCGCCATCTTGTGGTCGGGATTTTCCCCAACGGTTGCCCCCGCCGATATGACCCTTCTGTTAGCGGTCTCTCTACTGACCCTATCCTACGGGGCGATCGGGTGGATCGATGACTGGCAGGTTATTCGCCGCAAATCCAACAAAGGCATCTCTGCGAAGATGAAACTGGCCTTACAAGTGGGATTTGGGGCGATATTTTGTTATTGGCTCAGTCTCCAACCCAATTTCGAGGGTTTAACTTCCATTACCATACCGTTAGGTGTCTCGATTCCCTTGGGAATTCTCTTCTTACCCCTGGCGGGATTCGTCCTCGTCGCTGAGAGCAACGCCACCACCTTGACCGATGGAGTAGACGGCTTGATGGGAGGCACCGGTGCGATCGCCTTTTTGGGACTCGGTGCGGTAGTCGCCCCATCTTCTCCCGCCTTAGCCACCTTCTGTGCTTGCATGAGCGGCGGATGTTTGGGTTTCCTCGTCCACAACCGGAACCCGGCACAAGTGTTCATGGGAGATACCGGTTCTCTACCCCTCGGTGCGGCTTTGGCTGCCGTCGGAATTACCACAAACCACCTATTTGCTCTGTTCGTACTCAGCGGGTTGTTTTTTGTCGAAACCCTATCGGTCATTCTCCAAGTCGGATATTACAAAGCCACCAAAAATGCAGACGGTGTTGGTAAGCGATTGTTCCGGATGGCTCCTTTACACCACCACCTCGAACTGTCTGGGTGGACGGAACGTCAAGTTGTTGGGATGTTTTATCTCGTGGTTGCGGTGCTTGCGTGTACCAGTATCGCCTGGTTTTAGGGGGAAAAATGCTTCGAGGGCAACCCAAGCGGATATCGATGGCTAGATGAGGGTATAAATGAAATGGTAATTCTCTCATTTGTTTAATCGAAAAAACAGATCGGAAGCCATCGATCGAGCGCGGGAGCATTGAAGCAATTTCGCGACCCCAATACCTGAGTTTGGGTGCGTTGAAGATTCGGAAGCGACCGGCTACAGGCAAAAAAATAGAGATAACGATTTGGAGAGCTACCGCAGACCTAACCTCGACGGTCGGAATTTTCTGGTTCAATATACTATTCTGTGAAAATCCGTAAAAACGTTTCACGGAATTAGGCGATCCGAAATCCGGTCGAATCAGAATGATCCTGCCATCCCGCATCGCGAACCGAATTTCCCGAAAGTGTCACCTGCGAAGCGTCTCCATCGTTCCCTTTGTCGTTATCGTCGTCACTGTGGGATTAACCGGCTGGCTGTCCTTTCGCAGCGGACAAGCCGCCATTCGGGATGTGGCGGAAGAGTTAGCCTCAGAGATCGGCGATCGCATTAGCGACAACGTCCGAGCCTACACCGAAGTCTCTCTCCTCTTCCTGCAAATGAAAGCAGCCCAGGTGAAATCGGGCGCACTGGATTTGGAAGATTTTGATGTCCTCGAACAACAATTTTGGGATGCAACGCAGCTGACTCGGGCCGTATCTTTCATGTATTACGCCAATGAGGGGGGCGAGTTTATCGGGGTGAATCGCTACCGTCGAGAGCGTCCGGTTCTCTGGATACTCGAGAAGCCAGATCTTCCCCAGCGGCATTACTATCAACTCGACGAACCTGGCGATCGCACTCGGTTCTTGCACCGCGAACCCTACGATCCTCGCACCCGGTCCTGGTATCGAGAAGCCGCCGCCGCCGGTCAACTCACCTGGTCTTCTATCTATCCCGACTTTACCCGCCCCATTTTGGTCATCAGTCCCACGTTGCCCATCTACACCAACGCGGGCGATTTACAGGGGGTACTCGCCGTAGATTTAACCCTAGAGCAAATTGGGGAATTTTTAGCCGATCTACAAATCGGTCGATCCGGTCAGGCTTTTATCGTCGAACCTTCCGGAAACCTCGTTGCCAGTTCCGATGGTCAGTTGCCTTTTGTAGAGAAGGAAGGCCGAAGACGGCGACTCCACGCCACCCAAAGCCCCAATCTCGATATTCGAGCGGTTGCTCGATACTTACAACAGCAGTTTGGCAGCTTCAATGACATTCGAGGGGAACACCAACTCGTCTTTGAGATCGAGAAAACTCGAAAATTTGTCAATATCACTCGCTTTGAGGACGATCGAGGTTTGGATTGGTCGATCGTGGTGGTGGTTCCCGAAGCGGATTTTATGGATCGAATTGCAGCCAATACCCGTAACACTATCGTGCTGTGTCTGGTGGCTCTGGGAGTCACCGCCACTATGGGACTGTTGAGCGCCCGCTACATCACCCGACCGATTCTTCAGGTCATCGAAGCCAGCCGCCAAATTGCTAGCGGTCGGTTTGCTCCCCCAGTCGAAGCTCGAGGGATCGTCGAACTCGAAGTGCTCGCGCGCGCCTTCAACAAGATGAGTGCCGACATCAAGCGCTCCCACGCCCAACTCACCGGTCGATCGCAATCCCTCGAACGTAAAGTCCGAGAACGCACCCGAGAACTCGAGGAGCAAATCCGCCTCAGCGAAGCCGCTCACCGAACCCTCGCCGAAACCAGCGCGCGTTTGCGCGAATCGGAAGCCAAATTCTCCACGGCCTTTCGCTGCACCCCGCACCCCATTACGATCACCCGACTTAGCGACGGACGCCATATCGAAGTCAACGATAACTTTCTTGCCGTTACCGGGTATTGTCTTGAGGAAGTTCTCGATCGTACGGCCCTCGATCTTAATCTGTGGGTGGATACGAGCAATCGGGTACGCCTGTTTGAAATTCTCGAATCCGAGGGAAAAATTGGCAATCTCGAGTTCGAGTTTCGCACCAAATCCGGCAAGGTGAAGACGGCTTTACTCTCCTGCGAAATTATCGACCTCGCCTCAGAGAAATGCCTGCTTTCGGTCACTACCGATATTACCGATCGCAAGCAAACGGAAATCGCACTCGAAAAAGCCAAGGATGCTGCCGAAAAGGCCAACCGCACCAAGAGCGAATTCCTTGCTAATATGAGCCACGAATTGAGAACCCCCCTCAATGCCATTCTCGGCTTCAGCCAACTGATGGCTCGAAACCGGGCACTTGCCTCCGGCGCGCGGGAACTGGGAATTATTAACCGCAGTGGCGAACACTTGCTCGAACTGATTAACGACATTTTGGAAATGTCTAAAATCGAAGCCGGACGGACGACTTTTAACGAAACCGCGTTCGATTTGTACCCCTTGCTCGATACCCTTGCAGAAATGTTTGCCCTCAAAGCCCAAACGAAGGGACTCACGCTCATTTTCGATCGCGACCCCGAAACCCCTCGCTACGTCAAAACAGATTGCAGCAAACTGCGCCAAGTCCTGATCAATCTCCTCGGAAATGCGATCGAATTTACCACCACCGGGACAGTAATGCTCGGTGTCGGGCCCCGAGAAGATACCCCTTATTCCGATCCCATCTGGTTGCAATTTTCCACCAGCGATACCGGTCCGGGCATTGCTCCTCAAGAACTCGACAGTATTTTCGATCCCTTCGTCCAAACCAGCACCGGACAGCAAACCCAAAGTGGGACGGGTTTGGGTTTGCCCATCGGTCGTCAGTTCGTTCGGTTGATGGGGGGAGAACTGCAAGTTTGCAGTTCGTTGGGCGAAGGCAGCCAGTTCTACTTTGAGATTCCCGTGCGCCTCGTTGAAATGGATGAAGTCGAAACCCCGACATCCTCTCGACAGGTGGTGGGCCTCGAACCCGGTCAACCGGACTATCGAATTCTGGTGGTCGATGACGTGATGGAAAATCGACTGCTGCTGGTGCGAATACTCGAATCCGTCGGCTTGAACGTTTTTGAAGCCGCCAACGGCCGGGAGGCGATCGAAGTCTGGGAAACTCATCGACCGCACTTAATTTGGATGGATTTGCGAATGCCGGTGATGGATGGATACGAAGCTACGCGGCAAATTCGATCGCGGGAACAACAATATAGAGAAGGGGCGATGGAAACTCAAACGGCGATCGTTGCCCTTACCGCCAGCGTATTGACCCAGAAGCGAGAGTTTGTCATTGCTGCTGGCTGCGACGATTATGCCATCAAACCTTTTTCCGAAGCAACGATTTGGCAGAAGATGGCCGAGCATCTCGGCATTCGCTACCTGTATGAAGAAGAAGAAGATAAAGATGGAGATTTACCCTCCAAAGCCGAACCTATTTCCCAACTGACGCGGGAACATCTATTGGTGATGCCGCCACAGTGGATCGCTCGATTGCATCAAGCCACCCTAGCGGGGGACGATCTTCTCGCCATCGAATTGATCGGAGAAATTCCGACCTTTCACGAACCCCTCGCGATCGCCTTGACAGATTTAGTCGAAAATTTCTGTTTTAATCTTCTGGGGGAACTAACCCAAGAGCAGAGATAGGCAGACACAGAGACGGGGAGAGAAGAAAAATAAGAACATTCTTCGTTGTCCATCGCCCCCCAGCCTCTTCTACCTCTCGACTCTCGCCCCGTATCCAGACGAATCGAGACAATACAACTCTTCGAGCTGTGCCGAAGATAGCTCTTGGCTGGGGACATCGAAGATGATGCGTCCGCGACGCAAACCGATAATGCGATCGCAATGACTGCGGGCAAATTCGATTTCGTGCAGGCTCATGACCAAGGTTTTGCCCATTTTGCGACTCAAATCGACGAGCAAATCCAGAACTTCTCGACTATTTTCTCGATCGAGACTCGAAATCGGCTCGTCAGCCAGAATAGCAGTGGGGTTTTGCACCAAGACCCTAGCGATCGCCACTCGCTGCTGCTGACCTCCTGAAAGTCGATCGGTGCGTTCGTAAAGTTTATCGGGAATTCCCACTTGGGTCAGGGCGATTGTTGCAGTCTCGACTCCCAACGGCCAAAATAAAGACAGAGCCGCCTCGAGTGGGGACCACCGACCGAGCTGACCGGCATTGACGTTGTGGATCGTCCGCATTCGACCGACTAAGTTAAATTGCTGATAGATCGTTCCTACCTGTCGTTGTAAGACCCGTAACTGCTGGGGAGTCAGTTGGGCTAAAGAACGACCGAGCACCCTCACTATTCCGAGATCGGGAACTCGCGTTCCATTGAGTAAGCTCAGTAGGGTACTTTTGCCCGCCCCGCTCGAC
>NZ_JADEXN010000034.1 GCF_015207075.1 Zarconia navalis LEGE 11467 | reverse complement strand
ATCCGATGTTCGATCGCTTAGCGACCTTGGTTATCGAACTCAAGCTGCGCCTGGATGGACTCGAAGCACGTCTTGAGGCGATCGAGTCGCGACACAGTGATGGGTAAACCATACGAAGAGGGGATGAGGAGAACGAATGGATCGTGAATAGCGAACAACGAACGATCGTTACTCAACCACACTAACTTTGCCGGTCGGGGTAGTGCCCCTGGGATTACCCCGACCCAATAACCCATCATAATTCTTCCCATCACCACCTCTTCTGTTATTTCATTTGATTCGGAAATGTCAAAACGGGACGCGAAAGATTAGCATAAGTAGATGAATTCTCTCGATCGATGTTTTGACGGCCTGTTTTTTGTGGAGGAGTTTAATGAACGAGAAAATTTCAATGCTGGGTTCGATCGCTTCAGGTATCGTGGGTTCTGCCGTTTTCGTTCTGGGAACGTGGGTTCATCCAGTGCAAGCTGCTAATCCTTTCTGCCGTGACGCTTCTACCTGTCCTGAGTACGATATGGGTTCTCAGGCACGAGAGGGGTTCGATGCCATGTTTCGCGACGGAAACTACGATCGAGCGAAAAAAGCAGCTGAGGGGGCGATCGTTGCAGAATCAGACGATCCGATCACCCATGCGATGCAAGCTTCTCTGGTCTATCTTTACGAGGATGGCTGGGATCGATTTAAAACCCATGCCACCGACACGCGCGAGACGGCTGAAGCGCTCATTCCCACCAACCCCCTCCGGGGCAATCTCTACGCGGCGGTGGGTTATTTTCTCGAAGGCGCGCATACGCTGCAAACGGAGGGAACCGTTCGGGGAACTCCAGCAGCATTGTCGAAGTTACGGCAGGTGTTCGGGCATTTGGAAGAAGCAGAGAAGATCGATCCGAGCGATCCCGAACTCAATATTATTAAGGGTTTTATGGATTTGATGCTGGCGGTGAATCTTCCCCTTGCCAATCCTGAAGATTCTCTCGATCGCTTGGCATATCAGGCAGGTCCCGATTATTTGGCATATCGAGGACTGGCGATCGGTTACCGGGATTTGAATCGGCCTCAAGAGGCTTTAACCGAAGTACAAAATGCGCTTGCCATTACACCTGACAACCCAGAGGTTCAATATCTCCAAGCTCAAATTTACGTGGAAAATGGCGACTACGAACAAAGCTTGGACTGGTTTAAAAAAGCTTGGGAAAAGAGAGCGCAGCTTCCCAACGATTTGAAAAAGCAAATCAAGCGAGAGTGCAATAAGGCTCAACGAGAAGTTAATCCGAATCGCGCTGACTCGGAACGGTTATGTCAAGACGATGAGAGTTAACCAGATATCAAAAGTCTCTAGAGGGGGGTATTTTGACTCCCCAATATTTCGATTGCCAGTATTCAGCTAACATTTTGCTGGAAATCGTTGGAGTTGCGATGCGGCGGCTCTATTTCTTTATTTAATTTTTTTCGGTTTGTATGAAAATTCAATTTCGGGAATTTAATCCCTTTGATGTTTGGTTTTGGATCGAGTTTTCTACAGTTCCTTCTCCAGCGGAAAAGCAGTATGTCGAAGAGTTGTTCGATTCTTGGTTTTTTTTGGGGAAACTGGGAGGATTTAATGCCGAAAATTTTCAAATTCAAGATGAAGGTTTGGAGATTGGATATATGGAATACAATGAAAAAATTGCCGATCGCAGTATGATGGCTCTGATGCACAATATGTCTGATTTTGAGTATCAGGGAACCTGGGGACGGTGCTGGTTCGATTTGGGAACGAGCGATGCAGTAGCTCTCGATGTTTTGGTCAATTCGCTCTTTCAACTGAGCCGAGAGTTTATTACCATTGAAACGTTTATTGTTGGGGGAGAAAATATAGATTGGCCTTTACCTCAAGGAAGTCGTTCTGATGTTGCCGATCGCAACTAGTAGATGCTAGAAAAACGAAAGTGTGGGAACTCTCAACCCCCATTCGTTGGAATTGTTGCTTTGCCTCTATCTATAGAGAATGTTGAAGAGGTAAGCGCACCACAAAAACTAAATTCAGCATAGAGGTGCGAGTCCTATTAACGATCGAAAGTAACTTGTCTTCACGGGTTTGTCGATCTCTATTCTAGAAATCGTTTTGCAAGCGTTGAAAAGTTGGAAGTCAAGTTCAAAAGGCAGGAGAAACTAGACATCGTGAGTAAAATTCGAGTGTTAGCCTTGGCGATCGTTCAAGATGGCGATCGACTGTTTTTGGGAAAAGGTTTCGATCCGATCGCCCAAACCACGTTTTATCGCGTATTGGGAGGTGGCGTTGAGTTTGGGGAAACTAGCCTCGACGCACTCAAGCGGGAATTTCAAGAAGAAATCCAAGCGGAACTGACAAATATTGAATATGTTGCTTGCCTAGAAAGTATTTTTACGCTCAAAGAAAAACCCAAGCACGAGGTGATTCAGCTTTATCGATGCGACTTTGCCGATCGCAAATTTTACCAGCTTGATGAAGTTGAGTATTGCGAAGGAAAACGATCGAAAAAAGCCTATTGGATCGAGCGGCAACGCTTTGAATCTGGAGAGTTGCGCCTAGTTCCTGATGGCTTTTTGCAATATTGCTAACTTTCATGAGCGAACTCAGGCATAATCTCATTACAGGGGATTGGGTTGTCATCGCGACCGATCGCGCCAAAAAACCGAATGAGTTTAAATCTCATCGCTCTCCAGAAGAGCGCGAACCCAAGCATCGATCGAATTGTCCGTTTTGTCCGGGAAACGAAAAAGAAACCGCCGCAGAATCCGATCGCTTCGGAGATGATAGCGGCTGGCAAGTTCGGGTGGTGCAGAATCGATATCCCGCACTCTCGCCAACGGGAGAACTCATCCGCAGCGGCGATCGACTGTTTCGCACCGTCTCTGGGGTGGGTTTTCACGAAGTGATTATCGAACATCCCCACCACGACGTTACTCTGGCGAACTTACCCATCGAAGACGTTGCCAATATTTTGCGGATGTATCGCCAGCGATACGCAAAAATTCGCGCCGATTCTCGCGTTGCGGCTATCGTTGTGTATAAGAATCACGGCAAAGAATCTGGCGCATCGATCGCTCACCCCCATTCCCAACTGATGGCGACCCCCATCGTTCCCCCGCAAATTCGCCAGCGCGCGCGGGAGGCAATCCGTTTTTTCGACGAGACGGGGGAGTGTTTGTTCTGTCATACCCTCGCAGACGAACTCGCGGCGGGCGATCGCGTCGTTATCGAGAGCGATCGCTTTGTGGCATTCGTCCCTCGTGCGGCGCTGTTCCCTTTCCAGGTGTGGATTTTCCCCCGCCGCCACACTTCGTCTTTCGATGAAATAACGGAAGACGAAGCGATCGATTTAGCTGCCACCTTGAAAACAGTGCTGGCAAAACTCGACAACGGACTCCAGAACCCCGCTTACAACTACGTTATTCGATCGATTCCCACTGGCGATCGTGCAACGGCTTACTTCCATTGGTATGTGGATATTATCCCGCGTCTGGGAATTGCCGCTGGGTTCGAGTTGGGGAGTGGAATGTTTGTTAACAGTACCCTGCCAGAAGAAAATGCTGCTTTTTTGAGAGCGGTTTAGAGTCTCCAATCCTCTAATCTGAAAATTAATTGGAACTTACGCAAAGCCCTTATCTGTAGAATTTGAAGCGCATTGAGTAACACGTCGGGGAAACCACATTTAGCGCGAACGTGGTTTTTTCGTCAATATTAATTTTTGTAAAAAGTAGTAATTCCGTAACAAATAATACAGAAATTTAGAATACAATTAAGAATAAGAAGAGAAATAACGAAAAAAATTTAAATTCCAATCGGAGAAACCTGCTATGTCTATTTACGATCGTTCCCGCGCTCTGATGAATCGCCACCATCATCTGATTAAAAATCGCCAGCAATCTCTCCTGACTCGGACGGCGGCAGAAGTCGGTTTACCCGAAGACGTTGCTCGCAACTGGAACCACATCCAAGGTAAGCCATCTCACCACAGTACTGTGGCTTACGATCGCTCGGGTGCAACCATGAGCTAATTGTTATCGCTCGTTTTATCTATCACTTCACAGTCCTAACTTCTACCGCGCCGTGCTTTATCCTTTCAGCACGGTATTTTTGTGTCCGAGCGCTTCATAATATTAGAGACATACCGCGCGCGATCGCGTCAGACTCAATTCCAGGCTCACTAAGATGGACACTCCACCCGATTCGACTTCCGCCGCTTATCTACTCGTCACCCATGGCAGTCGCGATCCCCGTCCCGAAGTTGCCGCGAAGGCACTAGCAAAACGGGTCTTCAAGAAATTATCCGATCGATCGGAAGCACCACTTCTCGTGGAAACGGCGGCACTGGAATTGCAACCCCAACCCCTACACCAGCAAATTCAGCAATTTACCGATCTCGCGGTCGGTCAGAATATTCGTATCGTTCGAGTTGTTCCCTTGTTTCTGCTGCCGGGAGTTCACGTCATGGAAGATATTCCAGCGGAGGTTGAGTTGGCAAATCGCGCCATCGACAATATATATAATGTCGAACTTTCCATCCAACCCCATTTGGGTAGCCATCCAGGAATCATCGAACTCTTAGCTAATGGTGCGCTCGACGGGGTATGCGAGTCTCCCAAAGCGCAGATCCTCCTTTCCCACGGGAGTCGTCGTCCGGGAGGAAATCAACCCATCGAAAAAATTACCGATCGATTGCATCGGCGGTGTCAGATACCCGTAGTCGCAGCCTATTGGTCGGTGGAACCCAATGCAGAGCTGCGCGTGTGCGAGTTGGTAGCAGCGGGTTGCGATCGAATCCGAATTCTTCCCTACTTTCTGTTTCCTGGAGGAATCACCGACGCGATCGCCAAGCAAGTCGATCGACTGAGAAATCAGTTTTCTCAAACTGCGCTACATCTGGCACAACCTATTGGAGTCAGTGACGAATTAGCTGCGCTCGTGAGTGACTTAGCAGATCTAAATATTGGTGCAGCATAAGCAGAAATCGCGAACGAACAACCTCAAAACTTCACCTAAATAAACCTTTTAGCCTTGTGCCTTCACAACTTTTTCACATTGTGATTGATATACTAAAACAGGAGAAGGACAAACGAGCTAGGAGAATCGCAGTCACAGGTTTGTTAAATGATAACTCTCTTAGGTTCGAGCTTTTTGTCTTTAGGGGTATTTCGTCGAAATTAAGCGTACTGATTCGTTGGTAAGTAACTCTTGAAAATTAAAATGCCAAATTTTGTTGTATTTGTCAATGATAAAACTGGCAATTTCAGGACTTTTAAATTTTTCAATCTTTTATAACTTCCGTAACTCAAACTTGTCAGACCGCGCTCAATGAAACTGAGCTTTTGAGATCGCGAACAACTTAACTCACCATTGCAAAATTTCTGACTGCCGCTCGACCTTTCGAAGGAAGCGAGTTGCACCTCAAAGTACGTCAGGGATTGTTACTGTATCTACCGCAGTCCAACCTACACAATATCAATCATGGAACGTACGGCATTCACCGCTCTTTCTCGGTCGGTTCAAACGGCGATCGCATTTGTCGATCGTGGTGTTGACGACTATCAAAGCCTAGTGGCTGGGACTCTTTCTAGAGTTCGGTTCGTTTTGCTCGATCGCCATCGAGACGGCATCGAGCAAATGACCCAAGTCCTGGCAGCTAACCATGGCTTCGATGAAATTCACATCATCTCTCACGGAACTCCGGGTAGTTTGCAACTCGGCAACGCTCGATTGAGTTTAGAGACCCTCGATCGCTACACCACTCAACTGCAAACCGCGTTTGCGAGCGCTTCTAACCTCCTCCTCTACGGCTGCAACGTCGCGGCTGGGGATGCTGGGGAAGAATTCATTGCCAAACTGCACCAACTGACGGGAACTGAAATTGCGGCATCGGCGCGACGTACCGGAAGTGCGGCACTGGGTGCAGACTGGAACCTCGAAGTGACGACCGCCAATTTTACCGGGAATCTGGCATTTACCTCAGAGGCGATCGCCGCCTACCCCTTCGCCTTCCCCACCCAAATTGACAATCTGTTCGCACACTACCGAGATCTACCAGACGATACCAGTGCCAGTGGAAACTATTCCATTAAGGAAGTTAACGATCCCACGGGAAGCGGTCAGCGAATCCTCGACCACCAATTTCAGGTGGGTAGCCAAAACAACCTAGAACTCTACGGATTTTCAACTGCAACGACCAACTATACCGTTGTGGGATTAGTCGATCGCATCAATATCGAGCGCATTGATAACGCAGAAGCAACAGGCGATCGCGACATTCTTTGGTTCGAGCGCGAAAGCTTTACCGGGAACGATATCTCCGTCAAACCCAGCCTCTCCACCAGTATGGAAGATGTGCTGTTGAGTACGACCATCAACCGAGGCACAGATAATATCTTTGCCAACCAAGGTGATGTTAACGGTAACAATAATAATATCGAACGAGTTGACTTTATTTCGGATGGAGGTTTGGATGCAGGAACCACTCCTGACGAGCAAGGTTTCCTGATTCTCGAACGCGGCAGTGACGTTACCGCACAAAATGACAAGTTTAAAATTGCCCCCATTATCAGCTTAGGCGCTGATGGCAAACCCTCGGCATACGGATCGCTAACAACGGTTAAGAAAACGGCTTGGAATAATTCCTCATTTCGGTTTAAAACAGAAGTCATGCGCCTCGATCCCGGCGATCCCGAAGGTGATGACTTACGCTACACCATTACAGCTCCCGAGAAAGAAAGCTCCCCCGGTCAATTTATTATTGGCACGTTTTTAACCTACGACGAACTAGGAATCAATGCCAGCGAAACCTTCTACGGATATTCTATCTTTCCCTCAACCATCACCGATGATGGGTCTGATGGAACGCTAACAAGCAACGACCTCGTTAACTTAACCAACTTTGCGACAACCACAACCAACACTGGTAGCCAAGGGGGACTCGATCTGATTGGGGGTGGCGGTTTTTTTATTGTTGATGAACCACCCGAGATCGATCTAGATGAAAGTGATACCGCCGATAACAACTACACCAATGGTTTTACCATTGGTGGCGGTGCGGTTAGCATTACCGACTCAGATGTCGCGATTACAGATAACGACCAAGCCAACGACAACCAGCGACTTCGATTTGCAACCGTTACCCTAACGAACCGACCCGATGGAACCGCAGAGAGTCTCAGCCTGAATACAGCCGCTGAGACCGCAGCCACCAATGCCGGGTTAAGTGTGTCTTACAACTCCACCACGGGAGAACTGAAAATAGAAGGGCCCGCGACGATCGCGGTATACGAATCCATCATTGCAGGCATTGTCTACGACAACACCGCAGGAACTCCCGATACGACGACCCGGACAATTAACGTTGTGGTCAACGATGGCATCAGCGATAGCACTCCGACTGCCGTGAGCACTATCACCCTTGAAGAAAATACAGAACCCACTGCCAGCGATAACACCATCGACATCGACGAAGATACGCCCCATACCTTTGAAGAAGGAGATTTTGGCTTCAACGACGGGGACGGCGATACCCTCGATACCGTCAAAATCATCTCCACCCCCAGCAACGGTAAGCTACAACTCGATGGTGTGGATGTCACTGACGGACAAGAAATTTCCGCTGCCGACATCACCAGCGGCAAGCTCAAATTCGTTCCCGACGACGACGAAAATGGAATCGGATATGCCGACGTCAGATTCCAAGTCAGCGACGGCATCGATTTCAGCGGAGAAAAAACCATTACTCTTAACGTCGAGTCGGTTAACGACGAACCCACCTTCAGCGGACTCGACAACAATCCCAACTTCATCCCAGAAGGCAGTCCCGTCGTCCTCGACAGCAACGCGACTGTTTCCGATCCCGAACTGGATGCCACCAACTACGACGGTGCAACCCTAATTCTAGAACGAGATGGGGGAGCAAATGGCGACGATGTTTTTGGCAATAGCGGTAATTTAGATTCTCTAACGCAAGGTAACGCTCTCGTGGTTGATGGAACCACCATCGGGGCGGTTACCACCAACAGTGGTGGTACATTAGAACTCACCTTCAATGGCAATGCCACCCAAGCCTTGGTAAACCAAGTGCTGCAACAAATTACCTACAGCAACAGCAGCACGACTCCTCCTGCCTCGGCACAAATCAACTATACGTTCGGCGATGGGAATACCGGGACTCAAGGCACGGGAAATAATCTAAGTGGAACGGGTTCGATTACCGTCAATATTGGTTCGACACCACCTCCTGTTGTCGTCACACCTCCCACGACTCCCCCAACAACCGATCCCTCGACCGCATCGACTCCAGAACCGGAAATTACCGTTTCTACTTCTGGAACTAGCGATATCCCCGACGGAACCGATACCCCCCAGAACCTGGGTTCTTCTCCTGTTGGTACCCCCTTTACTCAAACCTTCACCGTCGAAAATACGGGAACTGCCGATCTAATCCTCGATTCGGGTTCCCTAACATTACCCGACGGGTTTACCTTGGTTGGGGAGTTTCCCGAAACGGTTACTCCTGGCAGTTCGGCAACCTTCACCGTGGAGTTGGATACCAGCACGCCGGGAAGCTATGGCGGTACGATTTCTTTTACAAACAACGATGCAGATGAGGGAACGTTTGACTTTCCCGTGACCGTGACGGTCGGCGACAATTCGCCGACCCGCAATACACCTGATGTACCGCAGGTTGCTGGAGTGAGCACGCCAGTGGAACCCACTGCCGAGGTGGCAGCGACTCACGACGACTGTTGCTGTCCCACTGCACCGACTCTGGATGGGGTATTTGTCGAACCCATTCCCGGTTTTAACTTTACCCTCGAACAGTTACCCGCGATCGAAAATACCCTCACCGGAAGTAACAACAACGATTCGCTGCTGGGTACGACAAACAACGATGCCATCCTCGGTTTGGCGGGAGACGATCGCGCCGATGGTTCTGATGGGGATGACTTACTCGTTGGCGGATTGTCCAGTTCGATTCCCGTCGGTTCTGGATTCGATCGCGATACCCTTTACGGAAATCAAGGAAACGATGTCATTCTCGGAAACGAGGGAGACGATCGCATCAATGCCGGAAAAGACAACGATGTGGTGTTTGCCGGAAAGGATAACGACCGCGTCGAAGGCGAGATGGGTGAGGATACGTTACTTGGAGAGCAAGGAAACGATACGGTTATTGGCGGCACTGGCGATCGAGACTTTATCGATCCCGGAGCGGATTTAATCTACGGCGGTATTGGAAACGACGAACTGTACGGCAATCAGGGTAACGATTCGATTTCCGGTGGAACGGGAGACGATCTCGCTTACGGGGGTAAAGAGGGCGACTTACTCTCGGGTGAAGCTGGAAACGACACACTTAAAGGCGAACAAGGAAACGATACGATTCTTGGCAGTCTCGGTAGCACGAGCGAAGTCGGTGCAGCAGCCGATCGAGATTGGCTCTCGGGAAATGAAGGAAACGACCTAATCAAAGGAGGTCAAGGAGAAGATACGATTTATGCCGGTCGAGAAAACGATCTCGTCTACGGCGGCAAAGATGGCGATCTGATTTTTGGGGATAAGGGAAGTGACACGCTAAGTGGAGACCTCGGAAACGATACGATTTCCGGCGGCACGAGTCAGTTTGACGATCCTGAAGGCGTAAATGATGGTGATGTAATTTTCGGCGGTGCGGGAGATGACGTAATTGACGGAAATCTCGGTAACGACAATATCGTGGGTGGCACTGGCAACGATACGATTAGCGGCGGGCAGCAGGACGATTTGATTTGGGGTGAAGCTGGAAACGATTTGCTCTTCGGCGATCTCGGTAACGACTCGGTTTGCGGTGGAGAAGGGAACGATACCCTCATTGGCAGTAACGGCAATCCTTTGAGTACCGCAGATGGAGACGATAAGCTCTGTGGCGGTGCGGGAGACGATCGAGTTTTCGGTAATGAAGGTAATGACAAGCTCACCGGAAATGCTGGAGAGGATTGGCTTTACGGCGGTCGGGGAGATGATACGATAACTGGGGGTTCCCAGACCGACGTTCTGAGTGGGGAGCAGGGGAACGATGTCCTCACCGGCGGTACGGAAGGAGATCGCTTTGACTTCGCGCAAAACCACGGTATGAATATCATCACTGATTTCACTGACGGGGAAGATATTATCGGTTTGCAAGGCGGAATGACGTTTGCACAGTTGGCCGTTTCTCAAGTAGGGAACGATACCCAAATTACCGCTGGAGAACTATCGATTACTCTGCAAGGGGTGAATGCTAGTGCGATCGGTTCTGATGATTTTGCGCTGGTGTAATTGTTCCTCATGGCTCCTCATAGATGCGTTACGGCGAATTTTTTCATCCAAACGATATTAGTAACGATCGTTGCCTAACGCATCGTCTAATCTGCTAATCTGCCCAAATTTTGAAAGAGTTTAATCGGCAGTCAGTCAAAAGCTGACTGCTTTTAGTTATTGGAGATTAGTTATTGGAGAGTTGAATGCGATCGCTGAGGCGATCTAAGGTTTGCTTGAGATTGGGGTCGGTATTTCTGAGTTGAGAAATTTTTTCGCAACTATACATAACTGTCGTATGGTCTTTTCCGCCAAAGATTTCTCCAATTTTAGGCAAGCTCAAATCCGTATATTGACGCATTAAATACATCGCGACTTGCCGGGCTTGGCTAATTTCTCGACGGCGAGAGTTACTCTTCAAATCTTCGATCGAAATATTAAATGTTTCCGTCGTTGCTTGTAAAATAGCTTCGGGAGAGGCTTCTATCTTTTCGGTTCTGGGATTGAGTACTGGGGCAATATTTTCTACCGTCATTGGCAATCCAGAAATCGAAATATATGCCACCGCCCGAATTAATGCTCCTTCTAATTCCCGAATATTAGATGTATAACTCGCCGCAATATATTCGATCGCTTCTCGGGGCAAGCGCATATTTTCGTATTCGGCTTTTTTTTGTAAAATCGCCATGCGCGTTTCCAAATCTGGGGCTTGAATATCGGCAATTAACCCCATAGAAAAACGAGAGCAAAGGCGTTCTTGCAGGCGAGGAATGCGATCGGGCGGGCGATCGGACGCTAAGACCACTTGTTTGCCCGCTTCGTGTAGGGTATTGAAGGTATGAAAAAACTCTTCTTGGGTGTATTCTTTGCCTTCAATAAACTGAATATCATCAACGAGCAGCACGTCGGCGGCTCGATAGCGATCGCGAAAACTTTGCATACTATCTCGACGAATTGCCGAAATTAAATCGTTGGTAAACCGCTCGGTGGAAACGTAAAAAATTCTTGCATCTCTATCAATTTCCAGACGATAGTGACCGATGGCTTGCATCAAATGGGTTTTGCCCAACCCCACACCACCGCAGAGAAACAACGGATTAAATTCGCGACCGGGAGATTCTGCCACGGCTAAGGATGCCGCATGGGCCATACGATTGTTAGAACCGACCACAAACCGAGAAAAGAGGTATTTGGGATTGAGTTGCGAGGGTTGACCGGGCAAGTGACGAGTTTGCTTTTTTTCCTCTGACGGCGGCGGCCAGAGCAGATCGGCTTGGGCACTACTGGTAACGGCATCTCCCTGAACCGTACTCAAATGAATTTCCACCCCATACCCGAGAATATCGCCGACTACATCGGCAATCGTTTTAAGGTAATACTTTTGCAGCCAATTGCGAGCGAAGGGATTTGGCGTCAGAATCACCAATTGATTCCCGTCCAAAGACTCAGCACTGGCGGTTTTAATCCAAGTTTCAAATGTGGGTCGATTAAGCTGTACTTCTAAACGCTCCAGAACGCGATTCCAGAGCTGCTCTACTGAGATTTCCACCGAATCTACCTCGTCATCTCACTTCACACCAAGCTACCCTAGCCGTTAACTTTCGGTAGATTCTGAATAATCGGCGATCGCAAATACGTAAAGGGTATGAAGCAACAGCACCACCGTCCAAACCCCCGTCGTCCAGGTAGCCCAAGACCCCGTCGATCGATATAAGTTGTAAAAGAACCACATTCCCGAGTTGCCAGCACAGTATACAGCAACGTGAAATGCATAGTTCAAGCGATCGCCGAAGCGTCGGAATTCCGGATCGCTTCGATCGGGTTTGCGCGGCCAGGTTGGGGGCATAAAATTACCTCAATCGATCGAGATATGTATTCTAACCCAATCTCTGTCCGGCCGAGCGTTTGAGGGGAGAATTTCCCCATTCGCAAAAAATCGATCTAGGTATCGGGACTTGAAGAATAAACGGGGATTTCGAGAACGAACTCAGAACCCCCTCCCGGCAACGGTTCGCAGGTGAGCTTTCCGTGGTGCTGTTGTACCACCACTTGATAGCTGGTGGATAGACCCAACCCCCTTCCTTTGCCAACGGGTTTGGTGGTAAAAAAGGGGTCGAACAGTCGAGAGCGCACCTCTTTGGGCATTCCGATGCCATTATCGGCAATCGAGATCGTCACTCGGTAATCGTCGAGAACTCGGGTGCGAATCAGAAGCTGCGGGTTAGAAAATTCTGGGTAATCTGCCATCTTTTGTTCGATGGCATCGATGGCATTATTGAGAAGATTGAAAAAGACCTGATTGAGGCGTCTGGCATGGCAAGTAACCATGGGTAAATCGTGGTAATCTTTGACCACTTCAATAGATGGACGATCGTCTTTGGGGTCGAGGCGATGTTGCAATAACATGACCGTACTGTTGATATTTTCGTGAAGATCGATGGCTTTGATATCGGCTTCGTCCAGCCGCGAAAACAGGCGCAATCCCAACACGATCGTCCGAATGCGATCGGCGCCCGACTGCATGGATTCTAAAATTTTTTTCAAGTCGGAATGAAGAAATTCGAGATCGATTTCATACATTCTTTCTCGAATTTTTGCACTGGGTTCCGGGTATTCTTCTTGGTAGAGATCGATGAGATTGAGTAAGTCTTGAATGTATTCCCGCGCCGGAGTGAGATTGCTATAGATAAAGCTCACGGGATTATTGATTTCGTGGGCCACTCCAGCAACCAATTGCCCAATGACGATCGCTTTTTCTTTTTGCACCAGTTGGCTTTGGGTTTCTTGTAAGTTATTTAATGTTTTTTTTAGCTTGCAATTTTTATTTTTCAACTGAGATTGTAAGCTTTGGATCGTTAACTGATTCTGAATTCTAGCTAAAACTTCTTCAAATTGAAATGGCTTGCTAATATAGTCAACGCCTCCCATTTGAAACGCCTTCACTTTATCGGCAACATCGTTCAAGGCGCTCAAAAAAATGACGGGAACGGTACGAGTTTTCGGATCGGCTTTGAGCTGTTCGCAAACCTCGTATCCGTTCATGTCAGGCATATTAATATCGAGTAAAATCAGATCGGGCAATACAGCTTCGATCGCTGTCAGAGCCATCTTGCCGTTAATCGCTTTGCGCACGTTATACCCGCGATCGAGTAACATCTTGGACAAAAAGCGAATATTGTCTAGGGTATCGTCAACAATTAAAATATCAGGTCGATGGCTGGTCATATATTTGAGAGTAATTACAGGGACGAGTGGTACTCTGTCTCCTTCTCGATGCCAAATCGCGCCAGTTCGATGGCAACATCGAACTGGAAATTTTCAACTAGTTCTATTATGGCTTGGGCAACAGACACTTTGTCCGGTGGCACTTGTTCGAGCAGCTCGAAAATAAGCAGGTCGCTACATTGCAATGCGGCATGGTGAAATGCTTCGAGCCACTCCCCCGGCATCGTGGCGATTTCGGCTTTGAGATCGTCGAGGGTGAGGTGGGAGATCTTGTTTTGAGGATTATCTGTGGCTTCGTCTATTTCGTAGATGTATTCAACTCCGAGATAGTGACCCATTTTCGCAAAGAGTTCTTCGGCACGAAATGGCTTGCGAACGAAGTCATCGCATCCGATCTCCAGAATTTTCTGTCGATCTTCCTCAAAGGCACTCGCTGTGAGGGCAACGATCGCCGTCGAGTTGCGACCGTTTTGCAAACGTGGGGGATGTCGGAGTCGCTCTCTGACTTTAATCTCGCGAGTTGCCTCGTACCCATTCATTATCGGCATCCGCATATCCATCCAGATGAAGTGCGGCTGCCAATGTTCCCAAATCTCGATCGCCTCTCGACCGTTGGTGGCTTCTCGCACGTCAAAACCGACACTGGTCAAAAGTTTGACCAGAAGCTGGCGGTTTTCCCATCGATCTTCAGTCACCAGAATCCGGTAGTTGTCTCGACCGGATGCCAAGCCAATAACTTTGCGACGATCGAGGGGTTGAGTTTGTTCGATCGCTTTTGACTCTACAACACTCACTCGCATCGGAAAAGAAAACTCAGAGCCGCAGTTCACCTCGCTCTCTACGGTAATATCTCCCCCCATCAGTTGGACGAACTTCCGAGCGATGGGCAACCCCAAACCGGTTCCCTGACGCATTTGCAACCCCGTGGTGGTTTGGGCGAAGGCTTCAAAGAGCTTTTCTCGTTCCTCGGGGGCAATACCGGGGCCGGTATCTGCGACCTCAAATTGCAAGAACAGACTGGATGGAGAATCCGCAGCAGATGCCGCTTCCACGGGTGCCTCGATGGTAAATACCCTCAGGCTGACGGTTCCGGTGGTGGTGAACTTAATGGCATTGCCGAGCAAGTTGATTAAGATCTGACGTAACTTACCTTCATCGGCACGAACGTACCGGGGAACATCGGCCCCTCGATCGAAAACCAATTGCAAGCCTTTAGCTCTCGCCCGCAGTTGCAGCAGCTCTTCGAGGGTATCGAGGAAGTCGTACAAATCGAAATTGTCTTCGTTGAGGGTGACTCGTCCGGCTTCGATTTTGGACATGTCCAGGATGTCGTTAATCAAAGCCAGCAGGTGTTCGCCACTGCGATCGATGGTGCCGAGATACTCCTGATACTCCTGGGGGAGGGAAGTATCGCGATTCATCAGTTGGCTGAACCCCAAAATCGCATTCAGGGGGGTGCGCAATTCGTGGCTCATATTGGCAAGAAATTCGCTTTTGGCCCGGTTTGCCGCATCGGCTGCTTCTTTGGCGATTTTGAGTTGGGTTGCTTGCTCTCGGCTTTGGACGAGCATCTCCCGCACGCGTTGGGCGTTGTCTCGTTCTCGTCGAGCGGTTTTTTGGAGTCTGGCTTCAAACTGTTTGCGATCGCTCACGTTCACTCCGATACCCCAGGAAGCCCAACCGTCGATGGGAAAGCGATCGGAAATATTCGACCAGGCGATGGTTTGGGTGCTGCCGTCTTTGGCAGTAATGTCCCACTCCCAATTGCGGTAATTGTTGCCCCGCGCTTGCCAAGCGGCGATCGTTTTTTGGCGGTAGACGGGATCGGGATAGAGAAGATCCATGGCCGAAGGGTTACCGACAATTTCATCGGCGCGATATCCCGTCACCCGCTCGCACTCGTGATTCCAGAGGACGATGTTTCCCCGATCGTCGAAGGCATCGAGCATGACGGGCATTTCTTCGAGGATGGCCCGCAGGTGTTGTTCGTTCTGGCGCAGGGCTTCTTCAGCTTGAAGGCGATCGCGAGATTCGATGGCCAGGGCACAGGTATAGGCCAAAGACGTGGCAAAGTTCTCCTCTTCGATCGACCAATTTCTCGGGGTTTGGGTATGTTCTAGGCAAATAACGCCGATGGTTTTGCCTTTGAGGTGGATGGGGGCATCGAGCATCGAGCGGATACAGAATTTCGTGAGATAGGATTGGCAAAACTCGGCAGTTTGCGAGTCGGTACAGGCGTTATTCGCGACGATGGTGCGCTCGGTTGCCAATGCCTGAAAGTAGGTGGGATAGCTGCTCGCATGCAGTTGCATCCCCTGGCTGTGTTGGTGAGGCGTTCGCTCGTAGAGGTTGGCGCAGCGAAGGGCGGTGCGATCGTCCTCGAAAAACCAGATGCTCGCCCGTTCTACATCGAGAATTTGGGTGGCGAGTTGGGTAATTTCGTGCAGTACTTTTGGGAAGTTGCCTGCGTAGCGTTTTTGGATTTTGACCAGTTTTAACAGTCCCGCTTGCTGGGATCTCAGGCGGCGTTCGCTCTCTTGCAATGCCGACTCGACTCCCTGGCGGCGCAAGATTTCCCCCTCGAGTTCTACATTCACCCGCTCTAACTGAGTCGTGCGCTGGGCAATGCGATCGTCGAGTTTTTTATTGGCGCGACACAACTGAGCTTCGGTCTTCTCAAGCGCGGCAATTTCTCCGGCTAATTCCCGATTCACCACTTCGAGCTGTTGGGGAGTTTGCAGGCAAACAATGCGGGGCAGCAGACGTAACAAGGCGATCGCTGTAGATAACGAGACCAGCACCGTGGTACTTTGTCCGATGCTCCAGAGCCAGTACGCGGGATGCCAAAGCATTCCAATATCGAGCAGGTGCCTCATTCCACCGCAGAAGATGAAGAGTCCCAAAAGCATCAAAACCTTGCGAAAATGGATATCCGGGCGCTTGCGGATGTAATAGACAAGCATCGCCGACATTGCAAAATAAGCGATTGCGATTAACAGATCGCCGATAGCATAGAGTTGAGTGATGGGAACAGAGGGGAAGTGACAGTGACTTTGTAGTAAAGACCTCTCTAGTGAGAGCCGATTGGTTAGGATTTCCCACATAAAAGCTTTTGAGCTAACTGAGTTGCGTGCTTGAACACCTTCGGTCGGGCAGAATGACGATCGATCGGAGCTAAATTTTGCGACTGTATTTTATAATTTACCGACGAACTTGAAAAGTTCGGAGATTCAAGTCAAAAGGTATCGTATATAACAAATTATTTAAAGTATTGTTTTATTCTTAATAATTTATTATAAATGATGTTTTTCCTAGATTGATAGTGATTGCAATCACGAGCTTAGAAAATTGAGATGAAATGAATTGAAGGTTTAAGATGAGAAACGAGGGCTTAAAATCGAAGGGAATCTATAAATTCTACAATTGCATCTTATCGAGCTATATTCAATATTTTTCGTTTGTTTTTTAGGATAAAAACAAATATAGCGGTTATCAATCTGTTGAAGTACAGAGTTTCTGGTTTTC
>NZ_JADEXN010000033.1 GCF_015207075.1 Zarconia navalis LEGE 11467 | reverse complement strand
CCGCTTGTACCAGTTTCGATCGCTTAGAACAGACGAAAACCGAAGCCGAGTCCATACTTTCCCTTGTCCCAGAATCCCAACGCTTCCAAGCCATGGGTTTCGAGGCATCCCGCGCTACCGCCACCAGCGACGAACTCGCCAACTACCAAATCGTCCACCTGGCAACCCACGGCTGCGTGGGAAAAGAACATCCCAGCTTGCACGGTATCGTCCTCTCCCTCTTCGATACCGACGGTACGCCCCAAGACGGTTTCTTGCGCCTCCAGGACATCTTCAACCTCACCCTGCCAGCAGAGTTGGTGGTGTTGAGTGCCTGTCAGACTGGCATCGGCGACAACGTTAAAGGCGAAGGAATCGTAGGGTTGACAAGAGGATTTATGTATGCAGGGGCGAAGCGGGTAGCGGTAAGTTTGTGGAGTGTCAACGATTACGCCACCTCCGAGTTAATGGAGAAATTCTATCAGCAAATGCTCGACGAGGGGTTAACGGCAACTGCGGCGATGCGGGCGGCGCAGTTGGAGATGATGAGAGATGGGAAACCGGCGTATGAGTGGGCGGCGTTTGTCGTCCAAGGCGAATGGCGGCAGGGTCTGTAGGGGCGCGCGCATTTGAGCGAAAAACCCCAGAACCAACCAGTATCCTCCAATCCAAATGCGCTTAACCTCGATCTCGTCACACCCTACACTCCGGTGAAACTATTCGATCTCAAACGACACAACTGAGTGAAGACCGCTGTAATTGTTAATTTATTTGAAGTATTAATAAGAGCGATAGACTTAATATTAATAAACAAGTGTAAACAAGTATTGCGTTTTTTATATCAAATTGTTTCGGATCGGGGGCTAGAGCGCGCGCGAGTGGACGTTTTTTGGTACAAACATAGTCTGTGGAAGCTGAGTCAACACTGACATCAGTCGAGGTTTTTGGACACGATCGCAGCGAGAGGATATACACTAAATGTTCACCAATGTCAAGCCCACCATTCGTCACATTGCGCCGGAGAATCTCAACGGTCGCGCCCTCCTGAAGGTGGTCTATGTGGTGCTAGAGTCCCAGTATCAGAGTGCGCTATCGGCAGCGGTGAAATCGATTAATGCCAAAAGCCCCAACGTGGCGATCGAAATTAGCGGCTACCTAATCGAAGAACTGCGAGATCGGGACAATTACGAAGATTTTAAAAGAGATGTGGCCGAGGCGAATATCTTCATCGCCTCGCTGATTTTTATTGAAGATTTAGCCGAAAAGGTCGTTGAAGCGGTGACTCCGGTGCGCGATCGCCTCGATGCGGCGGTGGTGTTTCCCTCCATGCCGGCGGTGATGCGCCTCAACAAGATGGGTAGCTTCTCCATGGCGCAATTGGGTCAATCCAAAAGTGCGATCGCCCAGTTCATGCGCAAGCGTAAAGAGAAGTCCGGTTCCTCGTTCCAGGATGGGATGCTCAAGTTGTTGCGCACCCTGCCCAAGGTGTTGAAATACATGCCCATGGACAAAGCCCAGGACGCGCGCAATTTCATGCTCAGTTTCCAGTACTGGCTGGGGGGTTCTTCGGACAATCTGGAAAACTTCCTGCTGATGCTGGCGGATAAATACGTCTTCCAAGATAACGGGGCAACGACCGGAACCCTGCAATACCAAGACCCGGTGGTATACCCGGATATGGGCATCTGGCATCCCCTCGCCCCGAAGATGTTCGAGGACGCGCAGGAATATCTCGATTGGTATCAGAATCGCGCCGATATTCCCGGCGATTTGCAAGATCCCCTCGCCCCCTGCGTCGGGTTGGTGTTGCAGCGCACCCATTTGGTGACCGGCGACGATGCCCATTACGTGGCGATCGTCTCGGAACTCGAAGCCATGGGGGCGCGGGTGATTCCGGTGTTTGCTGGCGGGTTGGATTTCTCGAAGCCGGTGGATGAGTATTTCTGGGAGAAGGGCAGTAAGGATACCGAAAATGCTCGCCCCCTGGTCGATACGACGGTGTCCCTGACCGGGTTTGCCCTGGTAGGCGGCCCGGCGCGACAAGACCATCCCAAGGCGATCGAATCGTTGCAGCGATTGAACCGGCCCTATATGGTGGCGCTGCCGCTGGTGTTCCAAACCACCGAGGAGTGGGAGGATAGCGATTTGGGCTTGCACCCGATTCAGGTGGCATTGCAAATTGCCATTCCCGAGTTGGATGGGGCGATCGAACCGATTGTCATGTCCGGCCGCGATGGGATGACCGGAAAAGCGATCGCGCTTCAAGACCGGGTAGAAGCGGTGGCCAAACGGGCGGTGAAGTGGGCGAGTCTGCGCCGGAAGCCCAAACTCAATAAAAAGCTGGCGATTACGATTTTCAGTTTCCCCCCGGATAAAGGCAATGTGGGAACGGCGGCGTACCTGGATGTATTCGGCAGTATCTACGAAGTGATGGTGGCGATGCAGCGCAACGGCTACGACGTGCGGGATTTGCCCGAGTCCCCCGAAGCGCTGATGCAGGAAGTGATTCACGATGCCACGGCCCAGTATGCCAGTCCGGAGTTGAACGTCGCCTATCGGATGTCGAAGGTGGAGTACGAACGCCTCACCCCCTATTACGAACGGTTGCACGAGAGTTGGGGAGAAGCGCCAGGGCATCTGAACTCCGACGGGGCAAATTTGCTGGTGTACGGCAAGTCCTTCGGTAACCTATTTATTGGCGTGCAGCCCACCTTCGGTTACGAGGGCGATCCGATGCGGTTGCTGTTTTCCCGTTCTGCTAGCCCCCACCACGGATTTGCGGCCTACTACACCTATCTCGAGCAAATTTGGCAAGCCGATGCGGTGCTGCACTTCGGCACCCACGGGTCGTTGGAGTTCATGCCGGGGAAACAGATGGGGATGTCGGGGGATTGCTATCCCGATAACCTGATTGGCGGGATTCCCAACCTCTATTACTACGCGGCGAACAATCCCAGCGAGGCGACGATTGCCAAGCGTCGCAGTTACGCGGAGACGATTTCCTACCTCACCCCCCCGGCGGAGAATGCGGGGCTGTATAAGGGGTTGCAGGAGTTGAACGAGTTGATCGGGTCCTACCAAACCCTGAAGGATACCGGGCGCGGAGTGGCGATCGTGAATACGATCGTCGATAAGGCGCGGCTGGTGAATCTGGATAACGATGTCGAATTGCCCGAAGCCGATGCCAAGGATTTAACGGCCGAGGAACGAGATAACGTCGTCGGTGCGGTGTATCGGCGGCTGATGGAAATCGAATCGCGATTGTTGCCCTGCGGGTTGCACGTGATTGGTAAGCCCCCAACGGCGGAAGAGGCGATCGCCACCTTGGTGAATATTGCCAGTCTCGATCGCGAAGAGGAGGAGATTCTGGGATTGCCCCGGATTATCGCCAACAGCCTGGGTCGGAATTTGGACGAGATTTATCGCAATAACGATCGCGGCGTATTGGTCGATGTGGAGTTGCTGCAAGCGATTACCGAGGCAACTCGGGCGGCAGTGGCATCTATGGTGGCAGACTGCACCGACGAGGAAGGTCGCATCGAACTCGATGGCAAGCGGGGTCTGTTCCAATTCGGCAAGAAGGAACCTTGGATCGATGCCCTGCGGGATGCCGGATACGGCGATGTGGATACCGAAGCCATCAAGCCGCTATTTGAGTATCTGAAGTTCTGCCTCAAACAAGTCTGCGCCGATAACGAGTTAGGTTCTCTGCTGCGGGCGTTGGAAGGGGAGTACGTCGAACCGGGGCCCGGCGGCGATCCGATCCGCAATCCCGACGTGTTGCCTACCGGGAAAAACATCCACGCGCTAGACCCCCAAGCGATTCCCACGGCGGCGGCGGTGAAGTCGGCCAAGGTGGTGGTCGATCGATTAATCGATCGGCAGAAGCAAGAAAATGGGGGCCGCTACCCCGAGACGATCGCCAGCGTTCTGTGGGGGACGGATAATATCAAGACCTATGGCGAATCCCTAGCCCAGATTATGTGGATGGTGGGGGTGAAGCCGGTACCCGATGCCCTGGGACGGGTGAACAAGCTGGAGTTGATTTCCTTAGAGGAGTTGGGCCGCCCCCGGATCGATGTGGTGATTACCTGTTCTGGGGTGTTCCGGGACTTGTTTATCAACCAGATGAACCTGTTAGATAAAGGGGTGAAGATGGCCGCCGAGGCCAACGAACCCGAAGAGATGAACTTCATTCGCAAACATGCGATCGCCCAAGCGGAGGAAATGGGGGTGAACCTGCGCCAAGCAGCAACGCGGGTCTTCTCCAACGCCTCGGGTTCCTACGCAGCGAACGTGAACTTAGCGGTGGAGAACAGCACCTGGGATGAGGAAAAGGAATTACAGGAGATGTACCTGACGCGGAAATCCTTTGCCTTCAACTCCGACAATCCGGGGACGATGGAACAGGATCGGGGCGTGTTCGAGGCGGCGCTGAAGACGGCGGACGTGACGTTCCAGAACTTGGATTCTTCGGAAATCAGCCTTACGGACGTGTCCCATTATTTCGATTCCGATCCGACGAAGGTGGTGGCATCCCTGCGCGGTGACGGCAAGCAACCGGCCTCGTATATTGCGGATACCACCACGGCTAACGCCCAAGTTCGATCGCTCTCGGAGACGGTGCGCCTGGACGCGCGGACGAAGCTGCTGAACCCGAAATGGTACGAAGGGATGCTCTCCCACGGCTACGAAGGGGTGCGGGAACTCTCGAAGCGGCTGGTGAATACGGTGGGCTGGAGTGCCACGGCCGGCGCGGTGGATAACTGGGTGTACGAAGACAGTAACGAGACGTTTGTCAAGGATGCGGCAATGCGCGATCGCCTGATGAACTTGAACCCCCATTCGTTCCGGAAGGTGGTGAGTACGCTGCTAGAGGCGAACGGTCGGGGATATTGGGAGACGGATGATAATAACTTGCAGTTGCTGCGGGAGTTGTATCAAGAGGTTGAGGATCGCATTGAGGGAGTGGAGTAACTCTCTCTTAGATTCTTGATACGGTAAAGGGGTGCGGCAAGCCGTGCCTCTTTTTTCATCGTTTAATTTTTGATGCGTTACGGCGGATTTTTAAAGGAAGTTGGGAATAAATTCGATCGCCGTAATCGCGCATCCTGCTGACTCTATTGTGAATTGCCATCAACGCTGACTCGACGGACGAAAACTCGCATCACTTCGCCGGGAATGGCTGTGGGGATGGGGGGACTCCAGGCGGTGACTTCGGCAAACCCGAGGCGGTAGAGGGTGTGGATGATTTTGGTGACGGCGGTTGGCGAACCGACAACCATGATTTTGACGGCTTCTCGATCGCCGTTCGATCGCATTTGGGCAGGTGTGGCGGGGTTGGGTTCGTTGGAATTGCTTTGAAACATGGGATTTTTTAGAATATTGATTGTTAAATGTCATCTTTAAAGATGACATTTTGATTCTAGCACCTATTGTCATCTAGTAAGGTTACATTTACTCGTTTCCTGTCCTCTGGCACGATCGAGAACATGGAAACTGCCGGAAAAGCACTCAGACAAGTACTGACAGCCTACGGGATTAGCCAAAATAAATTGGCAGTCACGATGGGTATCTCTCGCTCGATCGTGTTTAAATGGTTTCACGGACACCGAGATCCAACAGCCGAAACCGTTAGAGAAATTGCTAAAGCGCTTCAAAGTCTCGATCGGGCGGCGGCTGATGAGTTTGTACGTTTGTATTTGGGGGAATTTCTCGAAAATTCCGACGATCGCACCTGAAAATGGGAAAAGCTGGATTTGCCCTCAGACGAGTTTTAGAAACCCACAACATCAGCCAAAATAAACTGGCTGTTGCATTAGGGGCGAAACCTTCTGTGGTATTTCGCTGGTTTCACGAAAAAACCGATCCCAGCGGAGATACCATCGCTGAGATTGCGAAAGCGCTGCAAGAGATGAATCGAGAGGCAGCCGCCGAGTTCGTACGTTTGTATTTAGGGGAATTTCTCGAAAATTCAGACGATCGCATCTGAGGGTCGATCGTAATCATCGTCAATCTCGTATTTCCGAATCTCCGCATTCCGAATTCACTTCACCAAATCCCACAGGGCATCAATACCACTGCCTAGATACTTGGAATCTTGGTGTTCTTCAATCCAGGTGACAACGGCAGGTAGAACGGTATCGGATTGCTTACCCAACTTACCCAGCGCTCCGGCTGCATTCCAACGCACCCACGAGCCCTCATCCCTCAGAGACTGGACGAGAGCATCGACCACCCTATCCGATGCCACCTTCAACCCTCCCAGCGCCTCGGCTGCATTCCCACGCACCCACGACTCCTCATCCCACAGAGACTGGACAAGAGCATCGACCACCCCATCCGATGCCACCTTCAACCCTCCAAGTGCCCAGGCTGCATTCCCACGCACCCACGACTCCTCATCCTACAGAGATTGAACAAGAGCATCGACCACCCCATCCGAGACCATCTTCAAACCTCCGAGGGCCGAGGCTGCTCCCGAACGCACCGACGAATTTTCATCCTTCAGAGATTGGACAAGAGCATCGACCACCCCATCCGATGCCACCTTCAACCCTCCAAGTGCCCAGGCTGCATTCCCACGCACCCACGAATTCTCATCCTTCAGAGATTGGACAAGAGCATCGACCACCCCATCCGATGCCACCTTCAACCCTCCAAGTGCCGAGGCTGCTCTCAAACGCACCCACGAATCCTCATCCGCTAGACGTTCTATATAAATCTCAACAACGGCATTCCGTTCCCCTAGCACCGATCGATATTTCAGCAATCGCTCTTCCTCAATCTCCGCTTCTTTCAAAAGCGCCAGCGCCTCTTTTTCAAATGCTGTCTCCTCCAAACTGCACAGAATCTCAAAGACCTGTTCCCGAACTCGCCTGCCTACCTTTTTCTCATCCTCCGCATCCAACGCCGCCAAACGCTGCGACACCTCATCACACAACCCAGCATCCGCACCCTTCAACCCCTTGATATCTTCCGCCAGACACCACCCCGCAAACAGCAAATCCCGGTGCAACCACTCCTCGTATTTACTTCCCCGTTCCAACACCCGACGAATTGCCTTGGCTGCCTTCTTCGGCTTTTGCTGGGCGATGAGCAACAGCAGCACCTCCCGCCAGTGAGAATCGTGGAGACGATCGCCGATACAGTTGAGAACGATGTCGAACTCCCCCTCGTTATCCGCCTGATAGTCGATTTCCTCCGCCGTCAGGTATTCCTGAAACGTCTTGTGAACGAAGGCGTAGCAATCCTGTCCCTGTTCGTTCAGCAGTCCCGTTCGTTCCCGCACGAACCCCAAAAACCGCTTTGCCTCCGCTTTTGCCTGGTAGCGCTCGATCGACTTTAACCCTCGAATCGCCTCTGCCAAAAAATCGATTAACTCGTCTTTATCGATGACGGTTCCCCCAGCCTCATCCTCAGTACTTCCGCAAGTATGAATCCAGTAAGCCACCTGCGCCATCAAGCGCCGCCAGTCGTCGGGTTCCAAATGCTGGCAGAGATGATTTTTGGTGTCTCCATCCCCTTCCCAGGACTTGTAGGCATCCCAATTCACCAGCAGGGTTTCCACCGCCCGATCGTACAATTTGTGGCGCTGTTTGGGCAGATGCGCCTCGTAGCGGTGAATCAGGGCGATAATCGTCAGCAGCAGGGGATTGCGCGCCAGATTTTTGATGCGATCGTTCCGATTGAGAGCATTTTGGAGACTCTGCTGGCGGCGTTGGGCTTCGGCGCTGTCGGCGATGCGGCTATCGTACCAGGCATGGATAAAGGTTTCGATGCGATCGTCCCCAAAGGGTTGCAGCCAGTAATGGGGAAATGCCTCGGTGCGGAAAAAGTCCCGCTTGTACCCCGCAGGACGAGAGGTGACGATCGCCCGATTGCCATTACTGGGATAACGCCCCAGAAAATTCTCGATCCGCCGTACCACCTCGTATCGCTGGGCTTCTTGCGTCACCTCATCTAACCCATCGAGCAAAATCAGCGCCCGTCCCGCCTCCAACCAGCGATCGAAAAAGCTTTCTGGCAAGGTTTTGGTGTGGAGGGTGTTTTCGGCGAAGTAGCGCAGGTATTCGAGTAAGTTGCGATCGAGATTTCGCGCCCAATCCCGAATCCGAATCAAGATCGGTAAGTAATCTTGAGATTGTAGAGAGGCGATCGCTTGTTGTTCTGGAGTTTGAACCGAATCCGGCTCGGCGAGTACCACCGCAAAATAACTCAGCAGCGTCGTTTTCCCCGCCCCCGGCTCACCTAAAATAACCACATTTTCGGCTTTAGTTTGCGATAATAACTGTGCCGCCGAAAACTGTCTACCGCTGCGTTCTCTCTGAGCTAAAAACCGCTGTTCTCGCAGTAATTCCGATTGGCGATCGGGGATACTTTCTGATGATATTTTTTGTTCTATTTGCTGTAGTTCTCTTACTGATGCTTTTAACCAGTTTTTATCGCTATCGACAATCGGAAAACTCATTGTATCCTGGCGTTTTTCTTCCTCCACCTCCGGCATCACGAAAATATTCACCAACTTTTCCGATTTATCCGTCTCCTGTCCCGCTACCCGAATCCCGGCAAATTTCACATCATCGTAGTAATTTGCCAGTTGTTGTAAATAATCCTCCCGCGCCACCCGCATTCGCAAATAGGCTTTTGTTTCCTGGAAATACCCCCGTACGAATTCCTCCAGCCACGGTTCGATTCGGCGATCGCATCCTTCGAGATTAATATGTTTATCTTCATCCGCAAGACGTTTGAAAAGTTCCACCAAATACTTGACATCCGGCTCGCCTTGGTTATTTAACGGCTTCTGAAGTTCGTCAGCACTTTCTTTAAGAAACTTCTCTAAAAAAGTTTCAATATAGTCTGGAGAACAGCGATAAAATAATTGCTGAGATATCTCTAAAGTCGCTTCTTGCTGTTGAGCTTTTTTAATACCAACTTTCAGGGCTTTCTCAATTTCGTTGGGATTAATTTGACTGCGAACCTTATCGAAAATACAAGGTGCAACTTTACCTGCCAGTGGTGCGATTATTTTACCCGCCGTCGCCAATTCAAAAGTCATTGTATAAATGTAGGATTGTCGGATGAGTATATGCGTAAGATGCGTATATGCGTAGGATGCATTAGTGCCAACGTAACGCATCTATTTACAGCACGTTGCAGGTTTATGAGGTACAGTAACAACAGTTTGTAAAAAGCCAGAAAAAAAGTCTCGATTGAAAGAAGTAACGTTTTACCGCCAGTTTCATAAGTGCAGAGTTAGAATTTGCCTTCACAAGTCACTCACATCAAGCCACTCCATAACCTGTTAGGGGACGCTTATACGGTGGATGCAACCCCAGAACGATATCTTCTTTCGCCACTCCCATTTCCATCAATTCTTGGGCTAAATCCGCTTCGGTCATATTGCGCTGAATCCAGATTTTTCCATCTTTGATATCGAGATGAATGAAGCAATTGTAAATCCGCTTGAGATTCTCCCAACCAATATCTAATAGTAGATAGCGATCGCGTTCGGTATCGAAGATGAGTTGGCATTCAATTTCTCCATCGGACTGACTTCCATCGAGAGTCGCTTTCGCAGTCAGTAATTGACGAATACAACTACGATATTGCTCTACTCGTTCCATAAAACGATTACCTCCTGAATTGGGTGATAAACAACCAGTTTGACTTGATAAACCTTAAGGGCTTCTCGAACAAATAGTTCTTGAAAGAAAGATTCAAAGGTATCGATCGGCACGGCTAAATACAAGACGCGATCGCGCTTCTCGCATTTGTAATGCTAAACGATCGTTCAAGAATTGTCCCAAAGCGGCATGAAAATCTGTAATTGAAGAGGGATTGAGAAAGCTTTTGATTTCAATGGCAATTTTCCGTCCGGCTTTTTGGGCTGCAATCGTCCCTTCCGCCGCCAAATCAATTTCGAGTTTGACCTCTTCAATTTTACGAGCGGATCGGCAGTAATCACCCATCGATCGCGAATGAGTGCTTGCTTAACTGCATTGTGAAAGAGGTCTTTAGCCGCCATTCATTATTTTCTGTTAGATTATCGTTTTGGCGATCGCATCTCTCAATTCGCCCTCGATCGTACTGCTATTAAAATACCGCGAAAGATGTCTACCTAGCTTGATGGCGATCTATCTCGATCCTGAAAACCTGGCAACCCAAACTGCCATCGGCAAAGCAGAAATCTTATAGCGATTTTCATGAAAGTAGACCCGATCTACAAAATCGGGGTAGGCACAGGGGCACTACCCCTACAGCTTTTTAGATTTTTACGATCGACTTTTTGCGGGGTCAATATTACTGCAAACCGCGATAAAAACACATCGAGCGATCTATGCAGCCGAATAATCGCGATGCCAGTGCGCTTTGGGATATGGCGCAAGCGATTCGAGAAATTCAAGGTTTTATCGCCAATGCACGATCGCCAAACTTATTTGCAAACCCTTTGGATACAACGGGTTATCGAGCGAAATTTAGAAATATTGGGTGAAGCCGCGAATCGAGTTTCCGAGGACTTTCAAGAGGCTCATACAGAAATCGATTGGCGAAATGCGGTGGGTTTGTGAAATATTATTATTCACCGTTACGATCGCGTTGACCAGGATATTTTGTGGGATATTGTGACTGCAATTTTACCGAGTTTGTTATTGCAAGTGGAAAACTTATTACCCCCGTTACCCTCAGAATAAGTCTGATGCCCGATTTCGCCTTTAGTCTACTTGCTCGATCGAAATTCAGTCTTTCGATACTAAACCAAATCATCCCAAACTAAATCCCAGAGAAACTAAAGCAAGAGCCATCAGTTTCTCTGGGATTTGGTGTGAATTTTCCACCCGATCGTTTCTATAAGATACACCTGAGTGGAAAGTTCGTGGAAGGAGGAGAGGCAAAAGGGCGAACTTTAGCGCTCCCACTCCCATTTTTTGCGAACTGGCATTACACAGAGGGTTGGAGTTGACCGTAAAAGATTCCTCGAACTTTCACTTCGAGAGGATCTTGCGCTCCCAAATCCGTATCGGAGGGTTGATCGCTCTCGAACACGCCAGCAATTTCGCCGGTTTCGCGGTTGATTTGCGAAACTTGCAGGGTCATGCGTCCCTCACCCACGGTGGTTCGCTTGACGTTAGAGCGTTTTAACTCATCTTCATCAGCAACGGCGGGAAGGGCAACGGCGTTATCGTATCCACTCGCTTCACCCCGACCTTTGGGATCTAGGAAGGATGCACCTCGGTAAGACGGTACGCGATAGTCTCCCGTAAAGTCGGTCGAAGTGTTGATGCTTTCCAAACCCGGTTGAGTTTGGGCCACTAGATCCTTCATGGTGAAGAAGAAGGGAACTTGCTCGCCACCGGGTAGCTGAACGGTAATCGGCTGAAAGTCCATTCCGGCTTTTTCCACGAAGGTCAAGCTGCCATCGTCGTTGAATACGATATCGCCAGACACTTGATTCAGACTCGTGGTATATCGAGTCAGGGGTTTGGCTTCCACAAATTCGGCTTCAGCTCGCTTGCTTTTGGATTCTTCTTTGACAAAGAAGCTGGTGGGCTGAACGCAAATCTCGACAAAGGAATAAGACTGGCTCTTATCTAGGGGAATAGATCCGCGAGCGTTTTCTCGCAATTGCGGGCAGAAGTTGGCAAAGCCCGAATCTTTGATTTCATCGTAGGTAAAAGGTTGGTCGCTCAGCTTAACATCGGGAACCTGGCTGCAAGCGGTGAGAAAACCAAAACACAATGCAATAAGTGCGACTATTAATGAACGATATCTCATAGTATGTTTCGAGGCTCTGTAAAAAATTCGGTTGGAGCAATCTAGAACTCGCGCGGCGCGAGCGGGTGTGCGAACGCTCTGCGACTTAGATCGCACCAAAAAGCATTTTATCAAAATCCCGTCCCCGATCCCGTCTTGTTTTATAACCGGAATTTATACTCATGGGTTTGGGCTTTTCATGTAACGAATTAATACAGAAAATATAGCGATCGCATTAATATGATATGTAACGATCCCTATTCTCAAAAAAGATCGGCTAATTGTGTTTACCGGACGATCGAGGATAGTAGGAACGTCGAGAAGGCACTCGATCGCTGCGGTTCGCCACCGCTAAATATGTCTTGAAGAGTCTGAGGTAAATTTAAAATTGCCTCGAGGATGGCATCGAAACCAATGCCGAAAAACAGTTGCATTATCAGAACGATCGCCGCCACGACGATCGCCGTACTGAAGGTCGTTTTAACAATCTTAATCAGCCAAGTAAAGATAATCCAAGACAGAATTAAGGCGGCGATCGCGAGGATAAGCTCTGGAGACATAAGTAGATAGGCGTCAATAAATACAATGATATTTTGTCACGCTGGGGCGATTACAACCTCGCCATCCCGTTAGAGGTGAACGATCGTTGCCCCCGACTTTAGCTCTTTTCAATATTTGGGTAGAACATCGAGGGCGATCGAGACCAGAAACGACCCATTTCTCCCAACCCATTTCCTCACAGCATCGAGTTTTTTAGTCTAACTCCTCTTCTCCCACATCCGCTAGTGCGGGAGGTACATCACCGGGCAAGCGCAAATTCTCAACCATCTGCACGATCTCCGCTGGAGGAGGTGGTGTCAGGCGAAATCACCCCCAGGTAACGACAAAATTTAAAACCATCCCCACTGTACCGTTAACAAAACTGCTTTCCGTTTTCGGAAAGCAGTTTTCTGAGATTTGTGCAACTATAGGCTAGTTAAAGAGCATCACTGGCCAATGAATCATACAAAGTATTGGGAACATCTGGTCAAACAAGTTGTTTCTCGACATGCTTGGCTTGCAAGCGCCTCTTCTGACGAACTGAATGCTACTCGAAAAAGAACATCAGCTTTGCGAGTCGCGGCTTACCGGTATCATTAAGTTTATCTCAAAATAAGGAAAGAATTAAATGAGTTACCAAGATGTAATTCAACAAGCAAGACATAAAACAGAACCGTTAAAAAGCGATCGGTTTATCAAAATTTCCCAGCGTGAAGACCGCTGCGATCTTCCAAGGTCTGCTTGGACTCCTCTGTTAGAGAATAGCTATTTACAGACATGGAAAGGGATTGTTCTTAACAAAGGCGTTATGGAAATCGCACTATACCCAATGCTCCTGTACGAACTGCGACCCCAAACTATTATTGAAATTGGTGCATTAAACGGGGGAAGCGCGATTTGGCTTACAGATCATTTGGAGCTATTTAGAATTGAAGGCAAGGTTTACTCCATGGATATCGATCTGTCGCTCTTAGATGAAAATGCCAAAAGCGATGGGCGGGTCGATTTCTTGCAAGGAGATAGTAATAATATTGCTACAACCTTTACTCCCCAGATGCTGGCTAAGCTTCCTCATCCTTGGTTAGTAATAGAAGATGCCCATGTCAACCTAGTAGCCGTGTTAGAGTATTTTCACCAACAGGGTTTGATGAGTGGAGATTACTTGATTGTCGAGGACACTAACCCATTGATGTGGGGGTATTGGAAAGATAACTGGGATGATGCGGACAATATTGAAGAAGGAGGGCGTAAGCTAGAAGACTTAAGAAGTTGGTTAAAAAACCATGAAGATGAGTACTTGGTAGATACTTACTATCATGATATTTATGGTTACAATGGCTCTAAAAACTGGAATTCTATTCTGAAGAAAGCGTAAGTAGAATTAAAGAGGTCTTTTCAGCCACAGTGTAAGCCTAAGTAGTGTAAGCCTAAGTGAGGTATCTATACTTCTGTTCGAGTAAGTGTAGGGTACCGTTCACTCCCTCTCCATCTGAATCGCTCGGGATGGAGGTGAACACACTCAACATAAATATTAAAGATTCTTAAGCAAACAGTGGTAGGAATCATGAGTCATAAGTAGCAGCTTACCACCTGACAGATAGCTCGACTCAAAAAAGCAGACCAAGAACACATAGGATAAGAGTATTTTCGCTTTTTGGAGCCAAAGCGACCGAATGCCTTACAATATAAATTAAACTATTAAAAATTGAGCAAAGAATTAAGTTTATGAGTGGCTTTGAAGCTATTTTAGAGCAGTATGATTCAAGTCGTGGATTGCAATTTTACCAGACGATTATGGGTGGGGGGGAAACCTCTATTCATTATGGAATTTATCAAGATTCTGATGATATCAAAACGGCGACTGAGAATATCATGCGATTTATGGCAGAATGCATTCAAAGGCATACTGCTTTAAGCCAGTCAAAAGTTTTAGATTTGGGTTCTGGAACCGGTAGTGCAGCTCATTTTCTTGTTAAGAATTATGATTGTGAAGTCGTTTGCGTTAATATTTCTCCAAATCAAAATAAGCTCAATCAGCAGAAAGCGGCAGAACTCAAAATTCTAGACTCTATTTCAATTGTTAATACTAGTTTCGACAACTTACCTGACACTTGGAACGAAAAATTTGATATTGTTTGGAGTGAAGAGGCATTCTGTCATGGGAGTGATAAGCTACAGATAATTCGTGAAAGTAAGCGTGTTCTTAAAGAAAATGGGAGCTTGATTTTTACTGATATTATGGCCGGTGAAGGTGTCAGTCAAACAGAGCTTGATAGCTTTACTAGTAAAAATGCCGTAACACAGTTAGCACGTCCTAGCGACTATTTTAAGTGGTGTCTTGATGCTGGCTTTAAAGAAATAACTTATTTCGATCTTTCCCATCATCTAAAAACGAATTTTAAGATGATGATAGATCGAATCGATAATAACTATTCAATTCTAGTTAAGAGTCAGGTTCCTGAAAATTATTTAAATGAGTTTAAGCGAGACTTGCACACCCGAGTTAACGAGATGAAAGACAATAAATTATCCTGGGGATGTTTTTATACTCGTTAATAATAATGAAGGTTTTCGTAACAGCTCAGCTCCCAAAAGATGTATATAAAAATTTTCCATTGAGGTGGAAAGTTTTTATGTATCCAAATTTTCGATCGATGACAATGGAAGAGTTATTTGAAATTGCCTATGATGATTACAATATATTAATTTGTACTTATAAAGACAAGTTACAATCCAAATTTCTAAATCAAGCTTTACCACAACTCAAGGCAATTGGAACTCTTAGTGTTGGAACCGATCATATTGATGTTGACTTTTGTAAACAGAATCAAATTCAAGTCTATAATGCCTCAAAACATTTACTTTGTGATGCAGTGGCTGATTACAGCCTAGCTTTATTATTGCTTGCTGTTCGTCGTCTCGATCTAGATATGAATATTAAGTCAAGTGATGTTACTTGGCATTATCTATACAATTGCAAGGGGTACACTCTATCATCTCTACAAGTAGGAATTGTCGGATTGGGTAAAATTGGTCAGGCGATCGCTAAGCGATCGATTGCATTCGGTTCGCAAGTCAACTATTTCTCTCGCGTTCGAGAAATAGAGATAGAGCAAAGAATGGGATTGAACTATCAACCTTTTTCTACACTATTATCTCAGTCTGATGTCATCATTGTGAGTTGTTCTCTAAATAAACAAACATATCAATTATTTAATGATTCAAGTTTTGCATTAATGAAACGAAATGCTATTTTTATTAATGTTTCTAGAGGTGGTGTGTGCGATCATTTAGCACTGTCTAAAGCTCTAGATAGCCAACATCTAAAATATGCATTTCTTGATGTTACAGATCCAGAACCATTACCGATACATCATCCTCTAAACAATAATAAAAATTGCTTTATTTTCCCTCATATCGCAACGAATGTTATCGATAGTCGGGCTGATATTGCTAATAACATTATTACAAAACTAGAAGCGAATTTTTCAGTCTAACTCCTCTTCTCCCACATCCCCTAGAGGTTGGGGTGCATCACCGGGCAAACGCAAATCTTCCACCATCTGCACGATCGCCGCTGGAGGAGGTGGTGTTAGACGAGAGACACTCCAGGTGACGAGGAAATTCAACATCATTCCCACAGTCCCGATACCCTCAGCCGAGATGCCCAACAGCCAGGGTTCCATCCCCTGAAATTTCACCCCGATAATATAGAGCGTCGTAAACGCCAATCCCACAACCATCCCGGAAATCGCCCCTTCCTTATTGGTGCGGGTGTCGAAAATACCCAGAATAATCGCCGGGAAAAAGCTGGCCGCCGCCAGTCCGAAGGCAAAAGCCACCACCTGGGCGACAAAGCCAGGGGGATTGATACCGAAATATCCGGCAACCGCTAGGGCAAACCCCACCATCACCCGTCCTACCATCACCCGCCGGGATTCCGAAGCCCCCGGATCGATGAGGCGGTAGTAGACATCGTGGGCGATCGCACTAGAAATCACCAGCAACAATCCCGATGCCGTAGAAAGAGCCGCCGCCAATCCCCCAGCCGCGACTAACGCAATCACCCAAGGGGCGAGTTGAGCGACTTCGGGGGTGGAAAGCACCATGATATCCCGATCGATTTCGATCTCGTTGGTAGCTTCGTCGGGGGTAATTTGATAGCGCCCGTCCCCATTTTTATCTTCAAAGCCCAGCAAACCGGTGTTTTCCCACTTCGTCGCCCAGTCGAGTTGTTGCACCTCTTCAATGGGTCGATCGTGTAAGCTGTCGATCAGGTTATAGCGGGCGAAGGCGGCAACAGCCGGGGCGGTGGTGTAGAGGATGGCGATGAACAACAGTGCCCAACCCGCCGAAAAGCGCGCATCTCTGGGGCTGGGAACGGTATAGAAGCGGACGATAACGTGAGGAAGTCCCGCCGTTCCCACCATCAAGGCGATGGTGATGAACAGTACGTCCAACATCGACTTATTGGCAAAAGGCTGGGTGTACTCAGCAAATCCCAAATCCACCTGAACCCCATCGAGTTTGGTGACGATATCGCTAAAGCTAAATGCCAGTTGGGGAACAGGGTTATCGGTGAGCAACATCGAAATGGCGATCGCGGGAATTAGATAAGCGATAATCAACACCCCGTACTGGGCAACTTGCGTCCAGGTAATCCCTTTCATGCCTCCCAAGACGGCAAAAAATCCAACGATCGCCATCCCAATCACCACGCCAGTACTCACATCTACCTGGAGAAAGCGACTGAAGACGATTCCCACCCCTCGCATTTGTCCGGCGACGTAGGTGAGGGAGACGAAAATAGCGGCAAAAACAGCGACTAAGCGGGCAACGTTGGAGTAGTAGCGATCGCCGACGAAATCCGGGACGGTATATTTGCCGAATTTGCGCAGGTAGGGGGCCAGCAGCAGCGCCAGCAACACGTAACCCCCCGTCCAGCCGAGGAGGTAAATCGACCCGTCGTAGCC
>NZ_JADEXN010000032.1 GCF_015207075.1 Zarconia navalis LEGE 11467 | reverse complement strand
GTAGGGCGATCGTGCCGCCGACGGGAGCCACATCACCTTCTGCCACGACGATCGTTGCCAGGTAGCCTTCGTAAAAGGACTCTACATCCATGTCGGCTTTATCGGATTCGACAACGACGACCGTTTCCCCTTTATCCACCTTGTCTCCGGGAGATTTCGTCCAAGAGGTGATTTTCCCCTCAGTCATGGTGGAACTCAAGGCTGGCATAAAGATTTCGCGGATCATAGGGTGACTTCTCGCCTAGACAACAAACAAGGTAGCTGTGGAGCCGACGCCCGATTTTATCATGGCGCGCAGCTCCAAGCTATGAGTGGGAATGCTGTTTTTCACAAGTAATACAGTGAGTTGAGAGTCGATGAACCATTCCCGAAAATAGCTCGGATCGGATTGCCCCGATTTTGGGTTCGCTCAAACGTTTCGAATCCAATTACCGCTGAAATTTCTGACCGAGGTAATATTGCCGAACTAAGGGATTGTCATACAGTTCTTCCGGACTTCCCGAGGCTAAAATTTCCCCTTCTCTCATGATGTAGGCGCGATCGGTAATTTCTAGGGTTTCGCGCACGTTATGATCGGTAATCAAAATCCCCATTCCCCGATCGCGCAACTTGGCGACGAACTGCTGAATTTCCGCAACCACAATCGGATCGATGCCAGAAAAAGGTTCGTCTAGCAGCAAGAACAGTGGTTCTCCGCATCCCACCACCAAAGAACGCGCCAACTCCGCGCGCCGTCGTTCTCCCCCCGAAACTTGAGTTCCCAAGGTTGAAGCCACTTTTTCTAAGTGAAACTCTCCTAATAAATCCTGGAGGCGTTGCGCTCTTTGGCGATAGGGAACTCGGGTTTGTTCGAGAACCAGCAACAGGTTATCTCGAATGCTGAGGTTGCGAAATATGCTCGGATCTTGAGCCAGATAGCCAATCCCCATATGCGATCGCTTGTGCATCGGCAAATGGGTAATTTCTCGCTCGTTGAGCCAAACTCGACCGCGATCGGGTTTCACCAAACCCGTTACAATGCCAAAAGTTGTCGTTTTCCCCGCACCGTTCGGACCGAGCAACCCCACGATTTCTCCTTGAGAAACCGAGACGTTGACCCGGTTAACCACCGTTCGCTTGTTATAAGATTTGTGGACGTTTTCCAGGGAAATTCTCACCGCCGACTCCAAATACACCCACGGCAAACCGCAAGTTAGGGCTTTGCTATTCAATAAAATACCCCGTAAATACTATGGGGTGAATACTATGGGGTCGAGCGCGCGGTCGTACCGACAGGCGATACTGCCGCACTTCCCCTACGATAGGTCTGTCATATTCGGGCACATCCCTTACCGTACGATCGATGCCAAAATTAGGGCAATCTTATGGTTGAACGGGGGGAAGTGCTGGCGGTGTGGGCTTGGGCGCTTCGGTTCCTTCGGGAATTAAGTAAATCGACTCGACTTGGCGATTGGGCTTCGGTTGCGCCACAAACAGTCCTCGATCGATCTGGTAGACGATGGTTTCGCCGCGAATGCTGTTTCCTTCTTGTAAAATGTAGACATTTCCCGTGAGCACGAGGCGACGCTCGTTGCTGAAATACTGAGCTTGATCCGATGTCGCTTGTAGGTCTCGTGCGGGATAGTTGATTTGTACGTTTCCGCGCGCCGTGACAATTCCCGTCCTTGCGTCGGCTTCTTGAATATCGGCAATCACTTCTAGAGCCGTTCCCGAACTCACTTGAGATTGAGTGGGAGCGGTTAGTGCCACCACGAAAGCCACGGGCAAAAGGGCGATCGATCCAAAACGCCATGCCAGCCAGTTAGAAAATCGATCTGGGGAAATCATAATGGGTTGCCAAACAGTACGGATAACAGTTTAAAGGATATGTATTCTATCGTATCAAATAAATTTTACGCTTGTTGGAATCAGAGATTCATTTTGAATTTCATACAAATCTTATTTATTTTATACTTTGAACGATCGAAGTTTTTGGTCTAAAAAATTTTCGACCTGCAATTACCGACGAGATTATTTTAAAATTATTTCGTTTTATCCAGAGCTGTTTTGCTACTTATCTTTGCTGAGAATTCACGAACCTTTAGAGAATCCTCGAATTCCACTCATCGAAAGGAAAACTTTTAATCTCGTGCAGCTATCGATGAAATTAAAAAAGGGCGATGGGTGGGAGAAATTCAGCTAAGCCCGAGCTAGACATTTACAATATTTTCTCGATTTTCGGCAAGCTCAGAGAACTTCGATCTTCGATCCACCTTCCATCTTCTAAACCAAATTGACTGGCTAAATTCACAACGTTATCTTCTCCAGCTTGTTGCAAAATATTGAGCATTTCCACACTACAATCGACCAAGTTTTCGATATTAATTCCTCCATAGTCTGGCTCGTACTTTCTCAGCCGATGAATTCCCTCACCCAATAGCATCAGCGCTCCCTTCCAATTGTGATTGCTCAAGTGGTAACACGCCACGGCGATTTGTAAAATGCCTTGATAAAACGTTTTTTGAGGATCGCCCGATTCGAGCCAGATCGCTTCGAGGGTATCGTGGCAAGCATAAAACTGACGTTGGTTGAACTCTTCAACCCCCTGCCAAAATTCAACAGGCAATAAGTTACTACACATCTAATTTATTAGTTTTGTTTGGTGCACAGAAAAATCGAGCGTTTCGATCTTGTTTTTAGAATACACAATTTAAATGTGCATTCGCTTATGAAGCTGGCTAAGCGACTAAAAAATTTCCCGATCGGATTCCACTTGAGGCGATCGAGGGGAGAAAATTAGAGAAGCGATTTTTCCAAAAGAAAATCCCCACTTCAAGCAGCAGAGTGGGGTGCGCAAAAAATTAGTCGGTACTTCTACCTAAGTCTTTATCAAACTATACATACCCATCAAAAATCATCCGCCAAATGTCGTAACTAGTACTCAACCGCAGAAATGATAACGGGTTATTTTTCGGGGTAATCCCGTGCCAATGTGGTGGGCTACTAGAAGGAAGTCGGTTATCTCAACTCCGTGCCATTTAGGAGCGGAGTTGAGATGGAGTTGATTTAGACTAGGGCAAAATCCGCACTGCTAATGGTGCTAGCATTGATACCTTGCAGCGTCACAGACAGTCCGCTAGCGCTAAGCTGGGTATCCACACCGACCTGAGTGATGCTCACAGCTGCGAAAGTTAACCCACCACTCAAACCAATGATGTCCGCACCATCTTGGAAATCGGTGATGATGTCGTTGCCATCACCGGTACGGAAGTCAAAGCGATCGCCTCCGGTACTTCCCGTGAGAAGATCGTTACCAATGTCTCCCTTGAGAATATCGTTGCCCAATCCACCCGTTAAACTGTCGTCATCGCGACCACCATAGAGTAAATCGTTACCACTATCTCCAAGTAGACAATCGTTACCATTATTCCCAAACAAAAGATCGGCGTCTGCACCGCCATCTAAGCAATCATTACCCAGATCGCCAATAAGCGTATCTCGTCCGGCATTACCCTTAGCAACGTCATCATCTTGACCGGCATAGATCGAGTCGTTGCCGGTATTGCCGTGAATAGAATCGAATCCAACGTTTCCAAAAATAACGTCGTTACCTTCATTGCCTTCGATGCGATCGTTTCCGATTTGACCGGCAAGGGTATCGTCATCGAAACCACCTCGTATAACATCGTTTCCTTTTCCGCCTAACACCCAGTCTTCATCTTGACCGCCATCAAGGTAATCGTCATTGATATTGCCGTAGAGAATATCTTGTCCCCGATTGCCAAATAAGTTATCGGTTCCGCCTAAGCCAAAGAGCGTATCATTGCCATTAAGACCTAGTGCTGTACTGGCATTTGCGCTACTGACGATCGTATTGTTGGTATTGTCGCCAAACAGAGTTTCGATGGTAGTTGCAGGGCCCGGAAAGACTCCAAATGTCGGACAGCTATGGGTCGGCGTACCCGAACCACCACCAGAGGTGCTGTCATCATTTTGAATCGTACCAGTTCCGGAAGTGTAGACCGTTCCCAAGCTCGAATCGGATAGGGTGACGGTAAAGTCTTCATCGGCTTCGACGGTGGTATCGCTGCTGACGTTGAAAGTAATGACCTTGTTGGTTTCTCCCGGCGCAAAACTCACCGTTCCACCCGGTAGCGTGCCACCAAAATCTGCGGCATCAGCCGGATTGGTTCCACTGCCGGCAACCGTCCAATCTACGTTGGTGGTTCCGGTGGTGCTGCCACTGCGAGTAATGGTGAAAGAGTAGGGCGTGGTTCCCGTATCGCCTTCCATTTGGGTGGCACTGGCAGAAGAAAGGGCGATGGTGGGAGTGGTTCCCCCGCCCGGTGTCGTATCGTCATTTTGAATGGTTCCCATGGCAACGGCTGCGGCCAAATTCTCGCCATTTGCAGGGGCAGAGAGGGTGACGTTGAAGTCTTCGTTCGGTTCGATGGTGGCATCGCCAGAAGCATTCACCGTCACCACTTGGCTGGCTTGTCCGATGGCAAAGTTGACGGTTCCGAAGGGCAAAGCACCGCCGAAATCTGCGGCATCGACCGGATTGGCTCCCGTTCCAGCCACCGTCCAATCGACGGAACTGGCGGTAGTGGTATCGGTGCGGGCGATGGTGAAGGTGTAGGGGGTGTTTCCGGCGTTGCCTTCGGGCCCCCCAGCCGCTGTTGGAGCGATCGCCATGGAACTTGTCAGTAGGTTTCCGGCGATCGTGACGTTATCAACTTTCCAGTTTCCCGTCCCAAAGTTGTAACCAAAAAGGCGGAATGCAACGTTAGCTTGATTATCCAACGCAGCGCCAAAGGTAAAATTGTGGGCGTGCCATTGACCATCTGCTGTCGGTGTTATCGCTGCACCCACAGGTGTAAACGCACCCCCACCGACACTGTATTGCAATTCAAAGGTAATTCCATCGGCATTCTGCTGTCGTTCCTCAAAATCGAAGGTAATATTTTGATGACCGGTTAAATCTGCTTTAAATTCGAAGTAATCGTTGGCATCGAAGGCTCCCGTAGACCAAGCTTTTGCCCGCCAAACTTGTCCTCCATTATCGCTGGGAAAAGCAACATTATTAATTCCCAAACCTGTATTGGCAATGGCTCCACCGTTCACATCAAAAATGGGGATTATATTGCCACTTTCAAAATCCCAAATGGTAAGATTTGCCATGATATTTGCTCCTTATTGTTGTCGTGTAATTTTCGGTTGGCTGGACTCGATCGAATTCATCGATCGAGGTGGCAAATGCAATACTGACTGGCTTAACGAAGTTGATGCTTGACAAACTTCAAGATGTTCTAGGTCGATCTTTTTGAGATTATGCACTTATTCGCTAATACAGTTGTCGTTTTTTTTGAAATTAAGTTTCTCAAAAAAAATAAAGTTTATTTTGTCTTTTTGGGCATAACAAATTGTCGATATTTAGATAAATATCGACAAGCAAAGTCTAAAGACTGATATTAAGTCTCAACCTATATTGAATCGATCGAAGCTTAAAAAGTCGTAAAAATCTAATTATTGATTTTCGACTCACAGCAAATTTATATCTCTTCTCAAAAGAGAATAAGATTCGATCGAACGCTAGATTGTAAGCTCCATCGGTTTCTACTCAAAGAACCGATTTTTGAAAAGGTACGATCGAATAAATGCGATCGCAATTGATGAGTTATCCCCTTAAAGTTAGAGTTCCAAATAGCTCAATACTTTCGTATTCTTGTTACGCCCGCATCATGTCTCTATTTCAGCTATTGGACCCCAGATCGAGTTACGATCTAAAGTTTTTCTGTTGTCGCTCGAAGAAAGTCTCGAATTCCTGAAAAATGCCACCCGTTTTTACTGACCCCTAACAAACAGATGGCAACAACAGCAAGACCGATTGCGTTCGGTGAACGCAACTCGAATCTCGATCGAGGCAATTGATTGATGTATTTAGGTATGCCTCATATTTTATTAGAACGCATCCCACAAAACTTGGTATCCGCCAATTGGCGGATATCCATATAAAGATCGAGTAAAGGAAACCCGAAAAATATTGAGCTGGGATAAAGTTATCCCAAAGCGTTAGGAGAAAAAATTCGGACGTGTGGAATTTGGAAATCCTTACACCGTCACCTGAATACCCTTACTTTCATTCGCCAATCGATCGACCGAACAAAGGGCATAAGTTCCCGACGGCAGGGTGAGTTGTCGGGTTGCCTCGGGTAAAATATTCACCAACTTCCAAGTATCTCCCAGCTTCTGATACAGCGTCCAAGACCGCACGTCCCGCGACGGCACGCTCCAACTGAGTTGGCGGTTGCTTGTGCGCACGTTCGTCGGTGGTGGGGGAGGAACCGAATCGATCCAGGGAACCGTGGGAACCAGTGCCGGGTCGGTATAGATATCGCGTTTGAAGCGATCGTTAATCCCCGATCGATTTTCCAGCAGCGGATTCACGTGATAGAAAATATTCCCCAGAGACTTGCGAGAAGCTAAATCGCGACTCATGGCAATTTGCTCCTCGAACTCGGCAATCGTCCATCCCGACTCGCCCAACTTCACCAAATTATTTCCTGTATAGATATGCCGACCTTTCGGGTTATTGCGATTCTCCACCCACCATTCGAGTAGTTTCGGGTAGCTTTGCTCCGTTTGGTCGATGCGCCAGTAGAGTTGGGGGGCCAGATAATCCACCCATCCTTCCCGCATCCATTTGAGGGGGTCGGCAAAAAGCTGGTTGTACTGGTCGAGACCGAAAATTCCCGGCGGTTGTCCGGGACGATAGATACCGAAGGGACTGATACCGAACTTGACGTAGGGTTTTTCTGCCTTAATCCCCGTATAGAGGCGCTTGACCATCTGGTTGACGTTATCTCGCCGCCAGTCATTCAGAGACAGGGTTCCCCCCGCATCGAGATACTCGGAATAGGGATAGTAATCGGGAAACGGCTTGCCGGGAATTGGATAGGGATAGAAATAGTCATCGAGGTGAATGCCATCCACGTCGTAGCGGCGCATCACATCCATAATCACGTTATAGGTACGCTCTTGTACCGGCTTGTCGCCGGGGTCCATCCACAGTAAGTTGCCGTAGGTGACCACGTATTGCGGGTAAACGGCCTCCATGTGAGGGGGAACCGGCGTAGAAACCGCTGCCGAAGTCCTGGCGCGATAGGGGTTGAGCCAGGCGTGGAGTTCGATATTACGTTTGTGGCACTCTTCGATAACAAATGCCAACGGATCGTAATAGGGATCGGGGGGTTTGCCTTGGGTTCCCGTCAGCCAAGCACTCCAGGGTTCGAGTTCCGACTCGTATAGCGCGTCTCCTTCCGGACGAATTTGGAAAAATAAAGCATTGAGATTCAACTCCTGCATCACGTCGAGAATCTCAGTCAGTTGCAGCTTTTGCCGATAGGTGGTTAAATCCCGGCGGGAGGGCCAGTTGATATTCCAGACTGATGCAATCCAAACTCCCCGAAGTTCCCGTCGGTGGCTCACAGAGACTTGCGGTAAAAGTGGGATAGTTCCGGGCGATCGCGGACTGGTGACAATATAAGGAGAAGAGATCGCATCGGCACGTCCGAGATAGACAAGTGCTTGGTAGACTAACGCCGAGACTTCGGCGCGGGTGGCGGGGTCGTTGGGTCGGAAAATCTCCACATCGGGATGATTGACCACTATTCGATTGTTGGTAGCGATCGCAATTCGACTGGTGGCGTAGCCGGGAATCTGCTTTGAATCTGCGTAATATCGACTCAACGCCGGCGTATCGCCGCGAATCCCCAATCCCGTGACTAGAGACACGAGAATTTGCACTTTGGGAATTTTTTGATCTGGGGCGAAGCGGTTTCCCGGATAGCCGGAAAGAAACCCCATCTCGTAAGCCTTGCGGATAGCCGCCGTTGCCCAGTGAGTCGCGGGGACATCGCTAAAATTGACTGCATAGCGAGTTCGAGGCAAATCGAAGGCTTTGGTGAGAACTGCCGCAAATTGAGCGCGAGTCATCGACTGTTCCGGGCGAAAACGACCGTCTGGAAAGCCGCTGATAATACCCAATTGCGCTAAGCGTTCGATAAATGGCTTCGCCCAATTATCGCCGAGATCGCTAAAGGTTGAAGAGCTAGATACCATTGCTGTGTGCGTGAAGGGGCAATCGATCGCATTTCTCTTGTCGGCAGGGGTTTGGGGTTTGCTCGATCGGAGGATCGTTTGCCGTCAAAGAGACCGATCTTCTCTTGATTGTGACATATCCCGCTTCGAGTGCTTGGCTTGAGATTTAGGGAGTGGGGCAATACTTTTGGATAGATGTAGAAACCGTTCGCCGTTAGATTCGATCGGAAGTTTCGATCGAAGGAAATCTTTCCCGTGCTTGCTGCGGTTCCATTCCTTACCAAGATACTTACATCAAGGATAAGCTGAAGAGAAAGAGGTAGACGATGTTGCGGTGGATGGGTTCTTGCCCGATCGCCTTCAATCGACTGCTGATTATTTGATTCGGGGTGGGTAAAAACAGGTGACTCATTTCAATACTGATTAACTCGATCGTGCAAAATTTTTCCCATCGAGAAAGAACAAGAAGAAACTGTTTTTGCGATCGGCCGGGCAGAAAAAACGAAAGGTCAGATCGTTCTTCCGATTTAAAGCCGATTGATTTCTGTCAGACCGCGAACTTTCAAATTTTGTATCGACTCACATTGTTTAGATGAACACTTTGAACTCGACTTTCACAAGATTGGCTCATGTTAGTAAGGCTTTGTCATGGAAGTCGAAATTTCCATGGATGTTAGCGATCTTCATTTGTTTGGGATGTCTGGGTAACATCTTCAAACTACCCTTGTTTTTTGGGGTTGATTTTTTATTTGGAAGTGTTTTTACACTATTTATAGCTCAAGTTTATGGAGTGAGCTGGGGCGTTATTGCAACATTCGCTGCGAGTCTATACACATTTTTTATTTGGGGCCATCCCTACGCTATTGTCATTTTTACTCTAGAAGCTTTGTTTGTTGGACTAAAATTAAAGAAAAATGGCAAGTCTTTGCTTATTCTTGATAGCGTCTATTGGATTTTCTTGGGTATGCCTTTAGTTTTTATATTTTATGGAGGGGTTATGCAAATTCCTCTCGAATCTGTTTTTCTAATTATGGTTAAACAAGCGATTAATGGCATGTTTAATGCCCTAACAGCCAGTATTTTATTAGAGTATACGCCCTTAGCTTTCTGGGCAAATCCCAAATCAAATTTGCAAACGACTCGCTTTCAGTATCAATTACTAAGCTTGTTAGTCTGTTGTATGTTTCTGCCATTACAAATATCGCTTATTGTTGATAGCCGTCAAGCGATGAAAGATATTCAAACAAAAATTCCCGATAAACTAGAGTTAATATCAGCGCAGATAACAGAAGAATTACAAAGCTGGAATAGCAATACAAACTTAGTTTTAAGTGATTTAGCCGATCTATCATTTGAGTCAGGTCGTATTTTAACTGAATCCGATCTCCTTCGTTTAGTTAAAGCTTCTATTTCTGACGTTTTAGAGTTTGAAATTAGCCAAGAAACCGCTATTAATACACCAGGCTTGGTGAAATTAGATGAGGTAAAACGTTTAGGAGAAAATAAATTTGAAAATACAATATTTGAATTAGTACATCAAGTTCCACTCACCAATCAACAACTGCCCCAAGGTACATTAACTGTAAAACATTCTCTTACTTCAATTCAGGCTTCTTTGATGAAGTATATCCAAAACCGAGATATTGAAGTAATTCTCATTGACGAGCAACAGAAAGTGTTAACAAGTCTAGGATCTGATTTGGAGATCGGTGCTTCATTCGATCGCCTCGAGCATAATTCCCACCGTCTTACAGACTCTCAGGTTTATCACTGGCTTCCAAATGCGAACCTTCCTTTAATGAAGTTATGGAGAAAATCGTTCTACATTCAAAAAACATCCTTAGCTAATTTTCCTTTTCAATTAGTTTTGGAGGTTTCAGCAGCACCCTATATCGATCGACTGCAAGCTATTTACTTATGGGGTATGTCATTTATCTTGGGTTTAATGTTTTTCGCTGTTTTTTTGGCACAGGTCATCAGCAAGAAAATGGTAAAACCCATCTTGGAATTATCTAAAATGACAACAAGCTTGCCTAGTAAAATTTTAAATAAAAGAAGTCTTGAATGGCCAAAGAGCCATCTAGAAGAGGTAAGGATACTAGTTGCCAACTTCCTGGAGATGACCACGACACTCGATCGACAGTTTGACAAAATTAAGGATGCCAAGAAAAATCTAGAAGAGCGAGTTGAGAAGCGTACTTATGAATTAGAAGTTGCCTTAAAAGAGCGTCAACATGCGCTGTCGGATTTGGAAAGTACACAATTAAAAATCGTGCAAAGCGAGAAAATGTCGGCATTAGGGAACTTAGTCGCCGGTGTGGCTCACGAAATTAATAATCCCGTGGGGTTCATTGGCTGTAACCTCGAACCGGCACAGGATTACGTGCAAGACTTGTTAGGGTTAATCGACGTATATCAGCAAGAAAATCCAACTCCAAGCATTGCCATTGAAGAAGAAATTAAAGCCATCGACTTAGACTTTGTGCGAGAAGATTTACCCAAACTGATGGGTTCGATGAAACTCGGTGTCGAGCGCATCGGTCATATCAGTACCAGTTTGCGGACATTTTCGCGCACGGACAAAGAATATAAGGTGTCTTTTAACTTACACGATGGCATTGATAGCACCCTTTTGATTCTCAAACATCGCCTCAAAGCCAACGAACAGCGTCCGAAAATCGAAATTGTCAAAGAATACGGCAATATCCCAGAGGTGCAATGTTTCCCCGGACAACTCAATCAGGTGTTTATGAACTTGATTGCCAATGCCATTGATGCATTAGAAGACGGGAATGGCGATCGCCGTTTTGAAGAGATTGCGGCAAATCCCAACCGGATTACCATCGCCACCGAAGCCACATCCGAAGAAATCACGATCGAGATTTCAGATAACGGCGTGGGGATGTCAGGAGAAGTGCGACAACGGATATTCGAGCAAGGGTTTACCACCAAAGCAGTGGGTAAAGGAACGGGGTTAGGAATGGCGATCGCCCGTCAAATTGTAGAAGAGAAGCACGGCGGTACGATATCGTGTACCTCCGAACCCGGCATTGGAACTCAGTTTGCGATCGCCCTTCCGGTGGGCTAAATTCCCATCGCGATTTGATGACGAGCTTTTGCGATCGAGATCGCTTGTTCGTTGTGATTTGGGTCGATTGTCGGTGCGATCGTAAAAGCCACAGTAGAAGAAGACAGTCTATTCCCATCAATACCACAATGACGACCCTTTCTGGCTATCACTTGGGCGAAACCCTCTACCAAGGTACGCGCACTCTGGTTTATCGCGCGACTCACACCGCACAAAATAAGCCTGTCGTCATCAAATTTTTGCGAAACGAATACCCAACTTTCAGCGAGTTGGTACAGTTTCGCAACCAATATACTGTTACCAAGAACCTCGACGAACCCGGAATTGTCAAACCTCTGGCGCTGGAAACTTACGGCAACGGCTACGCCTTAGTGATGCCCGATACAGGGTATATTTCTCTAGGAGAGTGGAAAGAAGAACAACTCGCGATCGCCGATTTTCTGAATATTGCGATTCAATTAGCCGAAATTCTTCACGGACTCTACCAAAACCGGGTCATCCACAAAGATATCAAACCTGCCAACGTCCTCATCCATCCCGAAACCAAACAAGTCAAACTCATTGACTTTTCCATTTCTTCGTTACTTCCCAAAGAAACCCAAGAAATTAGCAATCCCAACGTCCTCGAAGGAACCCTGGCCTACATCTCTCCAGAACAAACCGGCCGCATGAATCGAGGCATTGACTACCGCACCGACTTCTATTCCCTGGGAGTCACCTTCTACGAACTCCTAACGGTCGAACTTCCCTTCCAATGTGACGACCCGATGGAGTTGGTGCACTGTCATATTGCCAAAATGCCTGTGGGATTGGAGCACAGAGAAGAAATTCCCCAGGTGTTAGCTAGCATCGTCATGAAATTGATGGCGAAAAATGCCGAAGATCGCTATCAGAGTGCCTTGGGATTGAAACAGGATTTAGAAAAGTGTTTATTTCAATGGAAAGAAACCGGCAAAATTGAACCCTTTAAGCTGGGGGAACGGGATATTTGCGATCGCTTCATGATTCCCGAAAAGCTTTACGGACGGGAAGCTGAAGTTGAGACTTTACTCTCCGCCTTCGATCGCGTTGCCGCTGGAAACACCGAAATGATGTTGGTGACAGGATTATCTGGCATCGGCAAAACCGCCGTGGTCAATGAAGTCCATAAACCCATTGTCCGGCAGCGAGGATACTTCATCAAAGGCAAATTCGACCAATTCAATCGCAACATTCCTTTTTCTGCCTTCGTACAAGCCTTCCGAGACTTAATGGGGCAACTCCTGAGCGAATCAGAGACTCAACTGCAACAATGGCAAGCCAAAATTCAAGCAGCCTTGGGAGAAAACGGACAAGTTATTGTTGATGTCGTTCCGGAATTAGAACGGATTATCGGCAAGCAACCTCCCGTTCTCGAATTATCGGGAAGTGCAGCACAAAACCGTTTTAATCTACTTTTTGGTAAATTCGTTCGAGTCTTCGCCACCAAAGATCATCCTTTGGTCATTTTCCTCGATGACTTGCAATGGGCCGATTCCGCTTCGCTGAATTTGATGCAACTCTTGATGGAGGCAACGGATACCTCCTATTTATTATCCATCGGGGCTTATCGGGATAATGAAGTATTTCCCGCTCATCCGTTAATGTTAACCCTGGATAAAATCATTAAAGCTGGAGGTCTTCTCGACACGATCTGCCTCCAACCATTATCTCCAAAAGACTTAAATCGATTGGTTGCCGATTCCCTCATTTGTTCGGAGTCACTGGCTTTACCGCTGACGGAACTCATCTCTCAAAAAACGAAGGGAAATCCATTTTTTGCGGTTCAGTTTCTCAAAGGCTTGTATGAAGAACAACTGATTACCTTTGACTGGCAAGTGGGGTCTTGGCAATGCGACATGAGTCGGGTGACACAATTGTCGCTAACCGATGATGTTGTTGAGTTTATGATGACTCAACTGCAAAAGTTGCCCGTTGCCACTCAGGAAATTTTGAAATTAGCGGCTTGTATTGGCAACCGATTCGATCTAGAAACATTAGCCATTGTGAGCGATCGCTCTTCAGAGGATGTTGCCACCGTGCTGTGGCAAGCATTGCAGGAGGGATTGGTATTGCCCAAGAACGAGGTTTATAAATTTTACCAATCCCAGAGTAACGATCGCCAATCCTCGATATTTGACGATCGGCTACTCACCTATCAGTTTTTGCACGATCGCGTTCAACAGGCGGCCTATTCTCTAATTCAATCCGATCGCAAAAAATCAACTCATCTCAAAATCGGCCAGCGATTGCTCGATAATACGCCCGAAGAAAAACTCAACGAGAAAATTTTTGAGATTGTCAATCAGTTAAATGTGGGCGTAGAATCGAACGATCGAACTTTCGATCGAGATCGCCTCGTCCAATTAAATTTAATGGCAGGACGACAAGCAAAAGAAACGACGGCTTACAAAGCCGCAGCAAACTATCTAGCCGTGGCGCGGAGTTTCATCCCCGCTTCAAGTTGGGACGAACGTTACTCTTTAACGCTCTCACTCTATCGAGAATCAGCTATTTCTGCCTACCTTTGTGCGGATTTCGAGGAGATGGAAAAGTTTATCGATATCGTCGAAAATTATGCCCGTACTCTTCTCGATGCCATTCCAGTTTATGAAGTCAGGATGCAAGCCGGAATGGCGCAGAACAAGTTACCCGAAGCCATAAAAACCGGGCGAGATGTTCTAAGCAAGCTCGGAATTGAATTTCCCGAGCAACCCAGTCCGCCGGATATCGAAGCAACCCTTTCTCATCTTTTTTCCAAACTCGATCGCAGAAATCCTTTAAGTTTCATCGAGTTACCGTTCATGACCGATCCGGCAAGCTTAGCATCGATGCGGATTCTCAAAAGCTTAGCACCTTGTGCTTATCAAGCCATGCCGATGTTATTGCCGCTGGTGGTGATGAAACAGGTTGAATTATCCATCGATCGGGGAAACTCAGCCCTATCGCCATTGGGATATGCTTATTTTGCTCTCATTCTTTGTGGGGTCGTCGGGGATATCGAAACGGGCTATAAATTCGGTCAGTTGGCTTTAAAATTACTCGATCTCTTAGATGCCAAAGAAATTAAAGCCGGAACGATTTTTGTTGTTAATGCAGATGCTAAACCTTATCGAGAAGCAGTCAAAGATACCCTCCAACCGCTACAAAGTGTATATACGATCGGGCTGGAAACAGGCGATTTCGAGTTTGCCGCTTTGGCAACTTATATTTATAGCTATCATGCATATCTAGCCGGTGAAAGCCTCCCCGATCTGAGTCGAGAAATTGAGAATTACAATCAAAATCTAAGCCGTTTAAAACAACAAACGGTCTTGAATTTCAATCAAATCTTGCTGCAATCTATCTCAAATTTAATGGGATTAGAATCAGAGTCGTGCCAACTCAGAGGAGCGATTTATAACGATACCGAGATGTTACCCGTGCATCGCGAAGCAAACGATGCCACAGCAATTTACTATGTCTATTTCAACAAAATGATTCTGGGTTATTTGCTGGGGGAAACTCAGCAAGCTGTAGAGAATGCGGCTGAAACGGAAAAGTATTTGCACGGGGTGACCGCAAATTTAGTTGTACCGCTTTTCTATTTTTACGATTCGCTCATCGCACTGGTAAATGTAAAAGATTTGACAGGCGATCGACGAGAAAAAGCGATCGATAAAGTTAAATCAAATCAAGAAAAAATGCAAAATTGGGCAAATTATGCCCCAATGAATTTTCAGCACAAATACGATCTTGTCGAAGCCGAGAAATCTCGAGTTTTGGGTAACAAACTAGAGGCGATCGAATTATACGATCTCGCCATTGTTGGAGCGCGCATAAACGAATATCTTCAAGAAGTTGCCCTTGCCAACGAACTCGCCGCTAAATTCTACCTTGACTGGGGCAAAGAACAAATTGCCCAAACCTATATGGTGGAAGCATACTATGGTTACGCACGCTGGGGCGCAAAAGCCAAAACCGACCATCTAAACGCCACCTATCCCCAACTCCTCGCTCCCATCTTTCAACAACCCACACCTCCCCTATCTCTCAACGCCAAAACCACTCTCACCTCCCATCAAACCCTTCGGACTTCCACGAGTGCTAATACCTCTCTTCTGGATATCTCCGCCGCCATCAGAGCTTCCCAAGCCCTATCTGGAGAAATCGAACTCGAAGCATTGCTCTCCAAACTAATGCAAATCGTTCTCGAAAACGCAGGAGCCGATAAGGGTGCATTAATCTTGAATAACGCCGGAACTTGGGAAGTGGTGACTCAGTGCATCGGAGAAACCTGCGAGTTATTCACCACCCCCCTCGAAGTGGCAGAGTCTCTTCCGGCAAGTATCATTCGTGTCGTCCAACGTACCCGAAAGAGCGTCATTCTCAACCAAGTCGAAAAAGATATCCGCTTTGCATCAGATACTTATCTGATACGACAGCAACCCAAAAGCTTATTTTGTACCCCGATTCTGAGCCAAGGTCAGCTTATTGGCATCCTTTATCTCGAAAACAACCCCACTACGGGAGTTTTTACAACTGAACGAGTGGAAGTGCTCAATTTGCTCTGTTCCCAAGCGGCGATTTCCATCGAAAATGCCCGCTTGTACGAACGCTCTCAAAATTATGCCAAAACACTTGAAGGTACCGTGCAAGAGCTTCAGCAGACGCAGCAACAATTGCAGAGCTCTTTTGAAGATTTGAAACAAGCGCAACTGCAAATGGTGCAAAGCGAGAAAATGTCGGCATTGGGGAACTTAGTGGCGGGTGTGGCTCACGAAATTAACAATCCCGTGGGATTCATTGGCGGCAACCTCCAACCCGCACGGGATTACGTGCAAGACTTGTTGGGGTTAATCGATCTGTATCAGGAGAAACTCCCCAATCCTGATGAAGAACTTGAAGAAGAAATCGAAGCCATCGACTTAGACTTTTTGCGAGAAGATTTACCCAAACTGATCGATTCGATGAAACTGGGAGTCGATCGCATCGGTCATATCAGCACCAGCTTGCGGACGTTTTCCCGCACCGATAAAGAATACCAAGTTCCGTTTAATTTACACGACGGTATCGACAGTACTTTGCTGATTCTCAAACACCGTCTCAAAGTCAACGAACACCGTCCGGCGATCGAAATTGTTAAAGAATACGGCGATATTCCAGAAGTTCAATGCTTCCCCGGACAACTCAATCAAGTGTTTATGAATCTGATTGCTAACGCCATCGATGCCCTCGATGAAGGCAATCGAGGACGCAGTTTTGAAGAGATTGCGGCAAATCCCAATCAGATTACCATTCAAACTGACATTCTCGAAGATCGAGTCACCATCCGAATTTCCGATAACGGAGTCGGAATGCCCGAAGATATTAAACAGCGTATTTTCGAGCAAGGATTTACCACCAAAGGCGTCGGGAAAGGAACGGGTTTGGGAATGGCGATCGCCCGTCAGATCGTGGAAGAAAAACATGGCGGCACAATTTCTTGTACTTCCGAACCAGGCATTGGAACCGAGTTTTCGATCGCGCTGCCTATTGGTTAGATCTGCAAGTATTTAGACCTACAAGATTCCTCAATTCGTATAAATTGATACCCGATAGCCGAGCGAAAAAAACTAGATCGGGTATAAACTTTCAGTTGTGATTTAGATCAATTGTGAATGAGATCGCTTTGACGATAGTGAAAGAAGACCATCTATCCCCACACGACTATGATGACCCTGACCGGCTATCGCCTTAGCGAAACACTCTACGAAGGTACGCGCACCTTGGTCTATCGCGGTACTCGCACCGCAGATAGCCAACCTGTCGTCATTAAGCTTTTGCGAAACGAATACCCCAGCTTCAACGAGCTGGTGCAGTTTCGCAATCAATATACAATTGCCAACAATTTGCACTTGCCCGGAATCGTCCAACCTCTAGCACTCGAACCCCACACGAACGGCTACGCCTTGGTGATGCCCGATGAAGGGTATATTTCTCTGGGAGAATGGAAACAAGGAAAATTCGCCCTCGCCGATTTTTTGGAGATTGCCGTTCAATTAGCCGACATTCTCCACGGACTCGATCGAAACCGGGTAATCCACAAAGATATCAAACCTGCCAACATTCTGATTCACCCCGAAACCCGACACATCAAACTCATCGACTTCTCCATCTCCTCCCTGCTACCCAAAGAAACCCAAGAAATTAGCAATCCCAACATCCTCGAAGGAACCCTCGCCTACATCTCCCCGGAACAAACCGGACGAATGAATCGAGGTATTGACTACCGCACCGACTTCTATTCCCTG
>NZ_JADEXN010000031.1 GCF_015207075.1 Zarconia navalis LEGE 11467 | reverse complement strand
CCCCAAAAGAGTTGCTACAAACCAGTTCTGCCAGTTCTCCAGTATGGTGCGCCGGAGAGCGATGCACCGGACGCATTTCGTGTAACACCACCGGAACTCCCGCCCGCGCGATTTGCCATGCAGCTTCCGTTCCCGCCAGTCCGCCGCCGATTACTTGAATTGGCTCTCGATCGACCATTTTGCTCTCCTGTAGGGTCAACGCCGCTATTGAGTATCAATTGTACATAGCAACTGCCTGGTTCATTCGGAATCGTAGAGGGGGAGAGGGGGAGATGTTCCGAACTCCGAATTCCGAATTCCGAATTCCGAATTCCGAACTCCGAATTCAAACATTCATGCCGCTTCCCACTGCTCGGTACGAGTTAAGCGAATTTGAGCCAGCGCAAAAATCGTCGGAATGATGCGACCGTAATTTGTAGCGATCGCCCGCCAGCCCACATCCGCTAAAAACCACGTCCAAAGAGCCGGCCCGACTAATGCAAAGACGCTGCGCATTGCACCGTATCGCGCTGCACTCAAAGCCATTCCCCGACGAGCACCCTGAAGTACCACATAGGCCTTAAACTTAGAAGCCGCCGCCGTACCACCCCGTTTGAGAACTTCTTTAGCCATCTGATGCCGTGCGAACTGTATGGCAAACTGACGGGCAACTTGGTGCAGCAACATCGGCGCGATCGCCGAACTGACGGCTAAAGCACTTCCGCCTTTGACCAGTAACCGCATCGGATCTCGCTGTACCGACAGGGGTAACGGTTGGGTAAGGTTAGATTTAGCGAGCGATCGCTGCACCCGAATCGTCAAGGCTTCCTGCTCCGAAGCGGGTAACTTTTGCCAAGCTTGACCGATGAGATGGAGAAAAACTTCGGCTTCTAAATCGAGGGTGGAAAGATCTTCAGAGTAGGGAATTTTGAGATAGCGACACACTTGAATCAGTGCTTGGCGATAGGTCACTTCTTCGGCGCGACCCCTCAAAACCGTGAAACCATCCGCAGCGAGGAAGCGAAATCGTTCTTCTAAAGTGTCGATCCAAATTTGGCGACTTCGACTTTGTAAATCGATAGAGTCTGGTGCGCTCAAATAGTCGAGGGGATTAAAACGAGGTTGAAACAAAATTTGTGTCAATCCCTGTAATTCTTCGTCGTTTGCTAACTCCAGAGCGGCTTTGAGTTCGTTCACGGTTTTCCTTTTCAACCCCAGGTTAAAATGTCTGTCTTTAATTTTCTGCTTAACATTTTAGCCGAACCAATTAGCAGAACCGATCGGCGGTCTCGATTTCCCCCAAATATTCGTCAGTAGAATCCGACGATCGCCCTTTCGAGGGGGTAGAGCTAAGTCTAGTCGGGAGACCCACACCCTCAATGCCACAACCACTATCCCCCAGGGTTGCTGGGGTGCGCTACACTGCCAGAAGTTTCGATCGACGAACCCCGATGCAATACCGAAAGTTTGGTAGAACCCAACTCCAAATGCCCGTCTTCTCCTGCGGCGGAATGCGCTACCAGCATTCTTGGAAAGACGTTTCCCCCATGTTGATTCCCACACAAAACCAACGTAATTTAGATGCGACAATTCGTCGCGCTCTCGAGCTGGGAATTCATCATATCGAAACCGCAAGGGGTTACGGAACTTCGGAGATTCAGCTAGGGAAAGTGCTTCCCAAACTCCCTCGAGAAAAACTGATCGTCCAAACGAAAGTCGGTCCCAAAGCCGACCCGAAAGAATTTCGGAAAAATCTCGATAAATCCCTGAATAATTTAAATCTCGACTACATCGATTTATTGGGAATTCACGGAATTAATACACTAGAACGCCTTAAAGATAGCATTCGGCCGGGGGGCTGTTTGGATGAAGTAAAAAAACTACAAAAGCAAGGAAGAATTCGATTTGTCGGATTTTCGACCCACGGCCCGACTGACGCAATCGTCAAAGCCATTGAAACCGATCGATTCGATTACGTAAACCTGCATTGGTACTATATCAATCAATTTAATTGGCCGGCGATCGAAGCGGCAACTCGCCATAATATGGGAGTGTTTATTATCAGCCCGTCTGATAAAGGGGGAAAACTCTACGATCCGCCCCCAAAATTAGTCGAACTTTGCCAGCCCCTAAGTCCGATGGTGTTTAACGATCTCTTTTGTTTGAGCCATCCCCAAGTTCATACCCTGAGTTTGGGTGCGGCGCGTCCGAGTGATTTTGACGAACATTTAAAGGTGTTACCGCTGTTAGATCGGGCGGATGAAGTGCTTCCCCCAATATTAGAAAGATTGGAGAGAGAAGCCATGAAAATCTTAGGAACGGACTGGGTAAAAACCTGGCATTTGGGCTTACCGACTCCCGAGAAAACACCCGATGGAATTAATATTAGAACGATTCTCTGGCTGCGAAATTTAACTCTTGCCTACGATATGCTCGAATATGCAAAATCGCGCTACAATTTGCTTGGAAATGGAGGGCATTGGTTTCCCGGAAATCGCTCGACTAGTGTCGGAAGTTTTGACCTCACCGATTGTTTGGCAAATAGCCCCCATGCCGATCGCATTCCCACCTACCTAGCCGAAACTCATCAATTGCTTGGAGGAACCTCTCAAAAGCGCCAATCGCAACAATAGATATTATCAAATAAATTATTCAAAAATCGGCGTTCGGGAAAAAGACTTTAGACGATGACGATCTCGCGTACGGTTTAGCCCATCGGAAGAGCGATCGCAAACTCGGTTCCAATGCCGGGTTCAGAAGTACAAGAAATCGTACCGCCATGTTTCTCTTCGATAATCTGCTGGGCGATCGCCAAACCCAATCCCGTCCCTTTTCCAATACCTTTAGTCGTAAACAAATGGTTAAATATTTTGTCTTTTATCTCTGCCGAAATTCCCGATCCGTTATCAGCAATAGTACACTGCACTCGATCGTCTACGACTGAAGTTTGAATCACAATTCGATTGGAATTCTCTTTAATTTCGACAAAACTACATCCTCTATTAGATTCATCTAAAGCATCGATCGCATTGGCAAAAATATTCATAAATACCTGATTGATCTGTCCGGGAAAACAGGAAATTTCCGGAATCTGACCGTAGTCGGTTACCACTTCAATCTGTGGACGATATCCATTGGCTTTGAGGCGATGGCGTAAAATCAGGAGGGTGCTATCGATCCCTTCATGAAGATTGAATAATTGCTTTCGATCGCTATCGGCACGGGAGAAAGTCCGGAGACTTTTACTGATAGATATAATTCGCTCTCCACCATCTTGCATCGCGCGAATGAGCTTCGGTAAATCTTCTCGCACGTAATCAAGATCGATCGCTTCTAATTCATCTTCAATTTCTGTACCGGGTTGAGGGAATTTCTGGCCATAGAGATCGATGATGCTTAACAAGTCATTCACGTAATCTTGCGCTGCATCGACATTGCCCACAATGCAACCAATGGGATTATTGATTTCGTGGGCAACCCCGCTCACTAAGTTACCTAATGCCGTTAGTTTTTCCTGCTGCACTAATTGTACTTGAGCCTGTTGCAGCGCCTGAGTCCGTTCGAATACTTGTTGTTCTAAAGTATTCGTCAGTCGTTTCAGCTGCCAGTGGACTTTCACCCGTGCTAGCACTTCCGCCTCTTCAAAAGGTTTGGTGATGTAATCGACGGCACCTAACGACAAGCCTTTGACTTTGTTTTGCGTATCGGCGAGAGCTGTCATAAAAATGACTGGAATCCCTTCTGTCGCAGGGTTTTTCTGGAGATGGCAACAGGTTTCAAAACCATCCATGTTTGGCATTTCAACATCGAGCAGGATAAGTTCTGGGTGGTGGCGTTCCACCTGAGCTAGGGCATCTTCGCCATCAACTGCCATGCGGACTTTATAGCCAGCGGCTTTCAAGGCTTGAGACAACACAGATAAGTTCGTTGGGTTGTCATCCACAATTAAGATAAATGGTTGGGTTCGGGATGGCATGGGTTTCTGTATCCAGCTCGGGGGGGTTAAGCGAGGTAGTGTTGGATAAATGTCCGCAATTGTTTGATCTCGCAAGCCTCAGCAAGGCGGATCAGCTCTTGGGTGAAAGTTGCGGTATTCCTATCCTGAATTTGTCCGGCGATTTCGATAACGCCATCGAGTTCCCCATCCTGTGCTAACTCTAAGAGTTGATGCAAGATTGCTGTCTCGGGCGGCTGTATTTCTTCAGGAGCAACTCGAACATTCTGGTTCTCAATATTATTATTATCGTAACTCCACTCTAATTGCAGATGTTTTTGTAGGAGTTCGAGTAACGTTTCCGTTTGCACGGGTTTGGGTAAGAAATCATTGGCTCCAGCATTTAAACTTTTATGACGATCGCGCTCGAAAACACTGGCTGAGGACACCAGAACAATTTGGTTTTGCAGTTGGGGATGAGCGCGGAGTTTCTGCAAAAACTCAAACCCATCCATCACCGGCATCGCTAAGTCAGTGATAATTAAATCCGGCGATGTTTTCAGTGCCTGTTCGACACCCTCGAGTCCGTTGCCCGCTTCGATAATTTCAAAGCCGACGGGTTCTAGCAGATTCAGCAATACCGAACGATTTTCCCAACGATCGTCGATGACTAAGATTTTACGTTTTTCGCCTTTGTAACCCTGAATAATTCCTGGTTGACTCGCTCTCGAATCTATTGCCCAACTTTCAGCTTCTGGCAGTTCGACTTCAAAAGAAAAAGAGCTACCTTTGCCTAACACGCTGTTAATCTGAATTTCGCCTTGCATTAGCGAGACGATTTTGTGAGTAATGGCGAGTCCGAGTCCCGTCCCCTCTGCTTGCTTTTTAGCATCGCCCACTTGCTCGAAAGGTAGAAATATTTTTTCAATTTGTTTTGGGGTCATACCGACCCCAGTATCGTCGATTTGGAAGCGAATTTTGGGCGCAATGAATTCAACCTTCAAAGTGACACTACCGCGATCGGTAAATTTGATAGCATTGCCCAGTAGGTTGATTAGAACCTGACGCAAACGCTTTTCATCAGCCCAAACACCGATCGGTAATTGGGAGTCAAATTGGACGTTGAAGGTAATCTCTTTTTGTTCGGCACGAATCTGATTAATTTCGACAACACTTTGCAGAAAAGAAGGAAAGTGTAAAGCTGTGGGATGGAGTTCTAATTTGCGGGCTTCGATTTTGGAAAGATCTAAGATGTCGTTAATTAAGTTCAGAAGGTGAGAACCGCATTGATAGATTATATCAATGCCGTTTTGCCCTTTTTGGGTTAGGGGTTCGCTACGTTTTAGGATTTGGGCGTAGCCCAGCACGCCATTGAGTGGAGTGCGTAACTCGTGGCTCATGTTGGCGAGGAATTCGCTTTTTGCTTGGTTGGCACTGTCGGCAGTTTCTTTAGCTTGCTGAAGTTGCCAACTGGCTTGCTGAATTTCTTGAAATTTATCTTGGAGGGCACTTGCCATGAGTTGAAAGTTACTCGATAGGGTATCAATTTCAGTAATTGAACTCGTGGGAATTGTTAGTGCTTGTTGTTCTGTGAGTTTATCGGGTAAATTGCTGGTAATATTGGCAAGCTGTAGCAACGGTTTGACTAGACTGCGGCTAATCGTTTTTGCCAAGATCGGTGCTAAGAGCGCGATCGCCATCAAGATCGCAAAACTTTTGGTATAAATTCCATCAAGTGCGACTAAATGGGATGCATTGGCTTCTTCGATGGCGACTATCCAGGGAAGATCTCCACCAATCGCACCTTTATTCACGTAAAATGACTTTCTCCAGCGCACGACTTTTGCCATGTTGGGAATCTTGGGTACCCAAATATGGATATTTCGATCGAGTCGATGAATTTCACCATTCCCATCTCGATCGAAAAGTTGCCCGATTTTTAGTTCGTCGCGAGTGCTAGCGATCGCTCGATTTTGTTCGTCTAGTAAACTCACAAAACGAGTTGATTCAGATTGACTGGACAACCACTTTTGCTTTAGTACATTTACATCAATTTCCGCAAAAAGTTGTCCAACTAGTGTCTCATTATTTAAAATTGGTACGCTCTGAAATATTGTTGGCGAGTTGGAAACTTCCATTACCTCAGAGAGCATTGGCTGTTTTGCCTTCAGTAAATCTCGAACTTGCAAACCATCAAATTGAGTCACATTTCGATCGGTATTTCTAGCAACCGTTGAATTGAGAATTTTTCCATCTGTATCTATAATGTATAAATTGCGAAACTCATTAACGGCTTGTCGAACGATCTGAATCTTTTCTTGGTCTTGGGAAGGATCTGAGCGATCGCTATTTTGAAAGCTAGAGGCAATTGCTTGCAATTTATCCTGACTTTGTTGATGCCAGTTTTGGAGATCGGTGCTGATATTTTTTTGAGTATTTTCTAGATGAGATAAAATATTATTCTCTTCAACAGAGGTAGCGTCTTGACAGTTCCAAATGGTCAGTACCAATGCTGGCAGCAAAACAAAAGCGACTAGCAAATTAAGGAGTGTCTGCTCGAAGGCATGAGTCTTAATCGTTTTGGCACGCAGCCATTGGGAAATCGGGGTATGAGTCAGGATGAGACTGGCAATTAAAGTATTGCAAATTTGATTGAGGGGATTTTTAAAAGAAATCAGTAAAACACTTTGAGGTGGAATTTTAATAACAAAGACATAAAGAAACCAAAGCAGAGGAAATCCGATAACGATCCAATAATAAACATCGAGGAGTAATAGGTTACTGCTACGCCGTCGTAGTCCCCAGCCCAGAAAAATGGCTTCTAGAGTAAAGATAATAAAAGCTGCGGGATGATGCCACAGAAAAATTGTGTAGGAGTTGGAAATGACAGCGGCGATCGTCCCCCAACCCAACCCGTACAGCCGAATGACGAGCACGGTAAAAATACTGCCAAACAGCCAATCGATATGGAAGATAATGGGGATTTTGAAATAATTCCCCATATATCCTGCCAAGAGCAAAAAAAGTAAAACGATTGTCGAACGCAACTGGTGTTGCAACAAATTTCCGTGTCTGTGGGAGTTCCAGGATTCTGCAATATTTGTTGCCATTTTGCCCTTAATTTCTCTAACAATCGTATGACTTAGATTTGACCTTAATTCTAGCGATTCAGTTTAGAAGTATCTTGCCCGATCGGGACTTGAATTTTAAAAATCGTACCTTGCCCGAACTGAGAATCAACTTCGATCGAGCCGCCATGATTTTCTTCCACGATCTGACGGGCGATCGCCATTCCCAAACCCGTCCCTTTTCCCACACCTTTAGTAGTAAATCCTTGCTCGAAAATCCGTTGTTTGACATTTTCAGGCATTCCCGCACCGTTATCCCGAATCCGAACGATCGCATTTTTAGATGTTACCTCTGTCGAAATCTTAATCTGATTGGGTTCGGCCGCAATCTCCTCAAAACTACGCTCGCCATTGCCTTCTTCCAATGCATCGATGGCATTAGCGATTAAGTTCATAAACACCTGATTGAGCTGTCCGGGGAAGCACTGCACCTCTGGAATATCGCCGTATTCTTTAACAATTTCGATCGCCGGACGCTGTTCGTTGGCTTTGAGGCGATGTTTGAGAATCAGCAGAGTACTATCGATACCGTCATGGAGGTTGAAGGGAACTTTGTGTTCTTTATCGGTACGGGAAAATGTCCGCAAGCTAGTGCTGATATGACCGATGCGATCGACTCCAAGTTTCATCGAATCGATCAGTTTGGGTAAATCCGAGCGAAGAAAATCTAGATCGATGGCTTCGATTTCTTCTTCGATGACTTCACTAGGATTTGGATTTTCTTGCTGATATAAGTCAATTAACCCTAATAAATCTCCTACGTAATCCCGTGCCGGTTGGAGATTGCCGCCGATGAATCCGACGGGATTGTTGATTTCGTGGGCGACTCCGGCCACTAAGTTTCCTAATGCTGACATTTTCTCGCTTTGCACCAGTTGCAGTTGGGCATTTTGCAGCTCGTCGAGAGACTTTTGCAACATATTATTAGCGGCTTGAGATTGTTCGTACAATCGAGCGTTTTCGATAGAAATTGCCGCTTGGGAGCAAAGTAAATTGAGTACTTCGACTCGTTCGGAGGTAAAGGCTTCCGCACTGAGATTATTTTCTAGGTAAAGAATACCGATCGACCGACCTTGGTTGAGAATGGGGGTGCAGAACAAACTTTTGGGTTGTTGTTGGATCAGGTAACTATCTCCGGCAAAACGGGTATCGTTCTCCACCTGATTGAGAATGACAGTCTTTTGGGTGCGTTGAACCATACGAACGATATTCACCGGCAGGGTCTTCGCCTTTTCCAGAGGAGTTGGGGATAATTGGCAGTGTTCCCGAACGCACTGGGCAACAATTTCCCAGGTTCGAGCGTTCTTCAAGATGAATGTTCCTTTGTCCGCTCCAGCATTGGCTAAGACGATTTTCATCAGTTGGGAGAGCAAGGCTTCGAGTTCGATTTCACCCGAGAGAGCTTGGGAGGCTTTGATAGCGGCGGAGATATCGAGAAAAGAGCCGTTAGTACTCGCGGAAGTGCCAATGGTTGAACGGGAGGGAATAGTGGTTGTGGCGTTAAGGGATTGGGGAGACAGGGGTTGTTGGAGGATGGGAGCCAGGAGCTGAGGGTGGCTGGTTTCGAGGTGGTCGGTTTTGGCTTTGGCCCCCCAGCGCGCGTAGCAGTAGTAGGCTTCTAAGATATAGGCTCGCGCAATTTTTTCTTTGCCGTTCGGCCCAGCCGAGCGATGCCCTGAGGCTCTCGAAGGGTCGAAGCCCCAGTCGAGGTAGAATTTGGCGGCGAGTTCGTTGGCGAGAGCTTCGTCTTGAACGAATTGGTTTTCTTTGGCCCCCGAAATCGCCAGATCGTATAATTCGATCGCTTTTAGCTTCTCACCAAGCACTCTAGATCGTTCTGCTTCGACTAAATGTAGTTTGTGTTGGAAATTGTCCGGACAGTTATCCGTCCAGACTTGCAATTGTTCTCGATCTTCTTCGACCTGTTTTAACATTTCAACTTTTTCCTGAGTCGAGGCATTTGGATAAAGCTTTAGACAGGTCAACGCTTGATAGTAGGCGTGCTCGGCTAAGGTGAAATGACCGGCAAGAAATTCTATAATTTCTTGGGCTGAAGAAAGATATTCTCGCGCATCTTCGGGTCGATCGAAAAGATAGGAAATTTGAGCTTTGAAAATTTGGTAAGCACAGGTTCCAGGGAAACTATTGCGATCGCGACAAACCTCCAAATGCTGGGCTTCTTCTATGTCTTGTTGTCGAGCGATCGCTGATGTTGACGTTGGAGAGGTCAGAATCTGGGTTGCTAGCTGACATCCTGCTGTAATGTCATAGGCATAATAATGCTTGATATCTTCTAGTAACGGCAAGTAAATCGGAAATTCTGCCAATAATTCATTGAGATTTTTTCCAGAGTGAAAAAGACTCAAAATTCGATTGTAGGCAATATATCCAATAAATTGAAGCTGTCCGGACTCTAGCCCGGCTGAGTATCCTTGATTGTTAATCGCCTCACAATGGCTAATATGTTGTCTCCATTGGAGTAAGAACGCTGCTAAGATATTACAAGCTTTAGATTCTTGTGCTAAATCTTTGAATTTCTGACTCAAATTTAAAGATAAAATTCCGAATTCATAGCCTGCTTCGTAATCTTTAAAAATACAACCAATCAAGACACCATAAAACGAGTAGCCGAAACAGCATTCTGGAATATGTCCGTGTTGCAACGATAAGTTGACGATCTTGACAATTAAGACCCGCCAGAGTGACTGATTGAAGCTATAGGTTAAGGGCAGCAAGGTATGCATAACCTGCACCGCACTCCTTTTTTCAGGAATTTCCATTTCTGGAAGGTCGATTAAAGAAGAAATATCTCGATCTCCCAATCGTTTTTTTGCCGCTTCAAACTCTCGATCGAGTTCCTTGTCTAAGTTATCTTCATCCCACTCAATTCCCAAGAGTTTTAACGCAATTCTGCCTTCATCAACGGCCTGTTTAAATTTGGAGGTTACGGTGTGCTGAACGATGAGAATATTATAAATCTCAGCTTTGTCGATCGCTGAATTTGCTCGTTTTAGAGTTTGGAAGGCTAAATGTTCTGACTGTTCTACATCTCCGTTTAGGAATTTGATTTCCGAGCCTTCTTTATATAAGTTGAAGGTCAATCGATAGTCCGTTTTCCAGCCATCTTCTCCCACCAAAGCAATTCCCGTTTTGACGTACGCAGTTGCCGCAGAATAAGCAACTGATTTCTTTGCTTTTCGTGCTGTTTTTAAGTTAAGGCCGGCAATTTCAATTTCTTCGTCTCGATCGTCAATTAACTCAATTCCGTAGTTTAAATTATTAACAATTTCAAAAATTCTTTCATTTTGTTCCTCTTTGCCGATATTTTCAAATAAAAGCCATCCCAAGCGATAGTGGGTTGCTCGTTTTTGAGTTTGGGGAATCAGTGAGTAAGCGGCTTGTTGGATGCGATCGTGCAGAAATTTATAGTTAACCGATATCGGGTCTGATACTGTAAATCGATTTGTTTTGCTACCTTGAAAAAACTTATAAGTTTGATTTGCCGGTAATACTAATCCTTCTTGCAGGGCTTTCCACAATGCCGTAGCGACTTTTTCTTGGGAATATTCACTGACAATGGCTAAGGTTGATAAGTCAAAGGTATTACCCACACAAGCGGCTAATTTCAAAATTTCTTGAGTTTCTTGGGGCAACCGATGCAATCGAGAAGCCATAAACTCGACCACATCATCGGTTAGAGATAATTGTCGAATTCTGGCAATATCGCACTGCCAATATCCAGCCTCTAGATCGAAGGTAATTTCGCCATCTTCATACAATCCTTTCAAAAATTGGGTAGCAAAGAAGGGATTTCCTTTAGTTTTTTGATAGACTAATTTCGTCAGGGAAACAGCTAATTCTAGAGGACAGGTGAGAACGTCAGCAATTAGATGATTTAATCCCGATTGAGATAAAGGAGCCAGAGTTATCGTGTTGACAATTGCTTCTTTCTTAACAATTTCGTCTAATGTCAACATTAAAGGATGGGCGGGATCGACTTCATTATCTCGATAAGCGCCCAAAATGAGTAAATATCCCGTATCGATTTTCTCCATCAGCAACTTTAGCAAGTTCAAGGAGGCTGAATCTGCCCATTGCAAGTCATCGAGGAAGATAACCAAAGGATGGTCTCGGGTCGTAAAAACTTCAACGAACTTACCAAAGAGCAAATTGAAGCGATTTTGGGCCGCGCTTCCCGATAGTTCCGGAACGGGAGGTTGCACTCCAATAATGCTTTCGAGTTCGGGAATCACTTCGATCGTCACCTGGGCGCTTTCTCCCAAGGCTGCTTGAATTTTGGTTTTCCACTGTTGCAGTTGAGCGTCACTCTCACAGAGTAACTGACCCATTAGGTTGCGAAAAGCTTCCACGAAGGCAGAGAAAGGAATATTACGGTTGAATTGGTCGAATTTCCCCTGAATGAAGTATCCTTGTTGGCGGACGATGGGTTTATGGATTTCACTGACGACGGCAGTTTTCCCGATGCCGGAGAATCCAGCCACCAAAATCATTTCGGTGTTGCCGTTGGCAACACGATCGAATGCTGTTAGTAATGTCTTGACTTCAGCTTCTCGTCCGTAGAGTTTTTCGGGAATAATGAAGCGATCGCAAAGATCTCGTTCTCCTAACTCAAATGGTTCGATGCAACCCGTTTCTTTCCACTGAAACAAACACCTTTCTAGGTCGTGTTTCAATCCCAAAGCGCTCTGGTAGCGGTCTTCGGCATTCTTCGCCATCAATTTCACTACCAGATTGGAAATCACTTGGGGAATCTCTTCCCCGTTCTCCGTTCCCTGCGCTGCCTTGAGCCTGTCGAAAGGTTCCCCGTTCCCCAATTCCATAGGAGATTTAGCAATGTGACAGTGGACTAACTCCAGAGCATCGTCACTTTGGAAGGGTAATTCTCCCATGAGGAGTTCGTAGAAGGTGACTCCGAGGGAATAGAAATCCGTGCGGTAGTCGATACCGCGATTCATCCGTCCGGTTTGTTCGGGGGAAATATAGGCGAGGGTTCCCTCTAAGACGTTGGGATTACTAATTTGGAGGGTTTCTTTGGGCAGGAGTGAGGAGATGGAAAAGTCAATGAGTTTGACTTGTTGTGTTTCGGGATGGATGAGGATATTGGCGGGTTTGATGTCTTTGTGGATGACTCGGTTTCGATCGAGTCCGTGGAGAATATCCGCCAATTGAACGGCAATGGTGAGAAAATCGACGATCGCCCATTCGCCTTGTTTCCACTCTGAGAGGGAAATATACCCTTTGTCGGGCATCACCAGGGCGTAACCGTTGCCGTGGGTTTTAAGAGCTAAAGGGTTGACGATTCCGGGTAAGTCGAGATTTTTGGCAATGGTATATTGGTTGCGGAACTGAACCAGTTCGCTGAAGCTGGGGTATTCGTTGCGCAAAAATTTGATGACGACGGGTTGCTCGTCGGTGATGCGAGTGCCGCGATAGACTTGAGTGCGCGTGCCTTGGTAGAGATTTTCGCCGAGGTGATAGCCGGGAAGAGTTGTCATCGTCGTGTTGGGGTAACTGCCTTCTTCCAATGTGGCTTTTACGATCTTTTCCAAAATCGATCCAAATCACAACGAACAAGCGATCGCGATCTCAAAAGTTCGTCATCGAATCAGGTGCGGGATTTAGCTCACCCGAAAAGCGATCGAAAACTCGGTTCCAATGCCGGGTTCGGAAGTACAAGATATCGTACCGCCATGCTTCTCTTCTACGATCTGACGAGCGATCGCCATTCCTAACCCCGTGCCTTTGCCGACTCCTTTGGTGGTAAATCCTTGCTCGAAGATACGCCCTCTGACTTCCTCTGGCATTCCCACCCCGTTATCTGAAATTCGGATGGTGACTCTCTCGTCTTGGATGTGGGTTTGAATGGTAACCCGGTTGGGATCGGCTGCAATCTCTTCAAAACTGCGTCCTGTGTTGCCTTCATCGAGAGCATCAATGGCATTGGCAATCAAGTTCATAAATACCTGATTGAGCTGTCCGGGGAAGCACTCTACTTCTGGAATGTTGCCATATTCCTTGACAATTTCAATTTTCGGACGCTGTTCGTTGGCTTTGAGGCGGTGTTTGAGAATCAGCAAGGTGCTGTCGATACCGTCGTGGAGGTTGAAGGGGACTTGATATTCTTTATCCGTGCGCGAAAACGTCCGCAAGCTGGTACTGATATGACCGATGCGCTCGACTCCGAGTTTCATCGAACCGAGCAGCTTGGGTAAATCTTCTCGCAAGAAATCTAAGTCAATGGCTTCAAGTTCTTCCTCAATATCTTCATCGCCATCGGGGAGTTTCTCTTGATATAAGTCAATCAACCCTAACAAGTCTTGCACGTAATCTCGAGCGGGTTGGATATTACCACCGATAAAGCCCACGGGATTGTTGATTTCGTGAGCCACTCCTGCCACGAGATTCCCCAATGCTGACATTTTCTCGCTTTGTACCAGTTGCAGTTGCGATCGCTCGAGCTGTTGAGCGTAATCTTGTGCCTGTTGGTAAAGGCGAGCGTTCTCCAAGGAAATCGCCGCTTGGGTACACAGGAAGTTGAGAACCAGGATACGATCGCTGGTGAACGCGCCACTTGTCGAGCGATTTTTCAAATACAGAATCCCGATCGCATTTCCTCGATCGAAAATCGGCAAACACAGTAAACTCTTGGGTTGCCGCTGGTGGAGATAGTCATCGATGACGGGTAAATCGGTATTGAGATCGTCAATAACGACTATTTCTTGGGTATTTTTGACATATTGAATCAGTCGAACCGGTAGTCGGGGATTGTCTTGGAGGGGTTCCGAGCAAAGTTCTGTGGTATCCGATGTGGCGATCGCGGCAACGTACCATTTTCCATCGCTCTCGGGCAAGATTAAAGCACAGCGATCGCCCCCAGCATTTTGCAGAATAATTTGGGTGAGTTGCCGTAGAAGTTCGTCGAGTTGAATGGTGCTAGAGAGTGCCTGAGAGGCTTTGAGAATCGCAGCAAAATCGAGGGTGGTATTGATGCTGCTGGTTGAAGAGCAACTCGTTTGTGTGATGGCATGGATCGAGCGATTGGAGGCAGCGAGGGTTGCGAGGGTTTCGATGGGATTGAGGGTTTGGACTGCGGCTTGGAGAATGGGGAGCAATAAATTGGGATAGCGTCGCTCGAGAGCGTCGGTTTTGGCTTTAGCCCCCCAACGGGCATAACAGTAATATGCTTCTTGCATGTAGCCAGCCGCCACTTTTTCTTTGCCGTTCGGCCCAGCCGAGCGATGCCCTGAGGCTCTCGAAGGGTCGAAGCCCCAATCGAGATAAAACTTGGCGGCGAGTTCGTTGGCAAGGGCTTCTTCTTGGATATATTTATTTTCTTTGGCTCCGGCTATGGCGCGATCGTAATAATCTCCCGCTTCGTAATTACGACCTAAAACTCGAGACTTTTCTGCTTCCACCAAATCCATCTTATGCTGGTGGTTCATCGGAGCATATTTAGCCCAGTAATCTCGTAATTGAATCTGATTTTTCGTGACCCGATCTAAAGATTCTTCTTGAGAATCAGGGGAGATCGTTGCCAACATCACCAAAGAGCTATAAAAGTAATATTCAGCTTCTAATACAAAGCCTCCAAGACCAGATACATACTCTTGGATCTTGGCAACATGGTCTGAGGCAAGCAGCAGTTCCTCAAACAAGAAACAGAGAAATATTTTATACAGATGAAAGAAGCTTAAACCGCCAATTTCACGATTAGCAATTAAATGTTTAACCCATTCGGATTCATCTAAAGTCTCTCCGATTAAGACCCAAGGCTGTTCGACCCGACCCAATAAGTTAGAACAAACCTGACCGATCGGACGAGTGTAGCTTTCCTGAAGAGCTTGATTGGCATTTGACAAAACGGATATATAGGCATCTGTTTCCTTTTGCAGCGAGTGTAAGGGATAACCACTCCAAAAAGCATTGAAACAGTACATCTGAGCGTTATGACCGACAAATTCCAAATCCCCTACCTCAAGAGACATTTGATACCCAACAGACAAAATTTCTAGAGTATTCTTGAGGTGTGCATGACGATGTTCGAGAAACGTCCCACACATCATCATGCCACGCCCTTTCAAGGTTTTGGTAACGGGATGTCGATCGAGGTCAGCAGCCAAACGACCCAATGCAACACCCATTTCGATCTCCTTGAAGAAATTACAGGCAATGACTCCATAACAACCATAGATATAGGCTGAATTAGCTATATTGCCATAGCAGACAGACAAATCGACTAATAAACTAACCAGTATGGGGAAAAGTGGCGGATTGACCATATTGCTAGGCGAAAGAATCTGCGTGGCAATTTCTGCAATAGCCAATCGTTCGGGGTCTTTCATCTCCGGCAGATCGAGTAAATCTGGAATTGATATCCCTTGGGTACTCTCGCGACCCCTCTGAATAAATCTGTTGATTTCTGCTTCCGTCGGTTGAAATGAAATATCAATGCCCAGTTTTTGAAGAACCTCGATGCCAATAGATATCGCGGTTTCAAGTTTATTTTGGAAGAAATATTTTTGAATCCTAATTCTGTAGGCTGTAATCCGATCCAATAAGGATTGGCTTTGAAGCAGAATAGTCTCGATCGCCTCATCCATCGCCGCAAAATCGCCGATTAGTAGGTTCAGCTCTGCTAAGGTATTGTTTAGGCTGAGGCTCAAGTTGTATCGATCTTGCCAGCCCGTCGGACCAAGCAATTGCAATGCCGTCGTTACGTATTGATGGGCTGCCCCATAGGCAGTATTTCCTTTCGCTTTTTGGCAAGCAAGCCAATTGAGTTCGACCAGTTGCTGGCGTTCTGTTGCATCTGTTACTAAGTCGATCCCATAGTTCAGATGGTTGACTACATCAAAAATCTTCTTCTCGCGATCGGTGGGTGTAGTGGCTTGCTGTAGTAATTTACCGATTTGGTAGTGAGTCTTTTGCTTGTCTAGGTCGGGGATTAACCGATAAGCTGCCTGCTGTACCCGGTCGTGCAAGAAACGATAGCTGACAGTGGGGGAACGTTCGAGTTTCGTGGCAATGTCTTCTTTCTGAAAAAACTTGTAGGTTTCACCTTCTGGAATGACTAACCCAGCTTGTAGCGATGGCCACAAATCGATCGCAACAGTATCTTGGGGTTGCTTGCACACAACAGATAAAGTGACCAAATCAAACTGATGACCGATGCAAGCGGCTATTTTCAAAATATCTTGGGTTTGGGTTGGAAACTTCCGCAACTGAGTTGCCATAAACTCAACCACATCATCGGTTAAAGCCAACTGCCGGACTTGAGTCAGGTTGCATTGCCAATATCGATCGTCGAGATTAAAGGTGATATGTCCGTCACTATAAAGACCCTGTAAAAACTGAGTGGTGAAAAAGGGATTGCCTTTCGTCTTGTGATAGGTCAACTCGCACAGGGGTTGTGCAACCTCAGATGCACACTCAAGTGTATCTGCCACCAACTGATTAATGTCAGTCTGGCTTAATGGATTTAATGTCAAAGTATGGAGAGAGACTTTTTGCTTCTCTAGCTCATCTACCGTTAACATCAGGGGATGAGCTGGAAATACCTCGTTATCTCGATAGGCTCCCAGGACAAGCAGATAACCACTCTCTGATTCATTCATCAACACTTTCATCAGATTTAGGGATGCCGAGTCTGCCCATTGCAAGTCATCGAGAAAGATAACTAAAGGATGCTCTTTTGTGGTGAAGACGGCAATGAATTTCTCAAAGAGCAGGTTAAAGCGATTTTGCGCCGCACTTCCGGAGAGTTCTGGAACGGGAGGTTGCTTGCCAATAACGCTTTCGAGTTCTGGGATCGCATCAATCAGAACTTGTCCGCTATTTTCCACCGCTTCGAGAATTTGAGTTTTCCAATGAGTTAATTCGGCATCAGATTCGCTGAGGATTTGTCCTATTAAATTGCGGAAAGCTTGCACAAATGCAGAGAAGGGAATATTGCGATTGAATTGGTCGAATTTCCCTTTGATAAAATAGCCTCGTTGGCGAACGATGGGTTTGTGGACTTCATTCACGACGGCGGTTTTGCCAATGCCAGAAAATCCTGCTACCAGCATTAGTTCGGTATTTCCGGCTGCGACTCGCTCAAATGCTGCTAGCAACATCTCAACTTCTTGTTCCCGTCCGTAGAGTTTTTCGGGAATGATGAAGCGATCGCAAAGATCCCTCTCTCCCAATTCAAATGGCTCGATACATCCGGTTTCTTTCCATTGAGATAAACATTTCTCTAAGTCGTATTTCAACCCCAAAGCACTCTGATAGCGGTCTTCGGCATTCTTTGCCATCAGTTTGAGAACCAACTTTGATAAGACTTGGGGAATCTCTTCCCCGTTCCCCAATGGCATGGGAGATTTAGCAATATGGCAGTGTACCAACTCCATGGGGTCATCGGACTCAAAAGGCAACTTTCCCGTTAGTAATTCGTAGAAGGTGACTCCGAGGGAATAGAAATCCGTGCGGTAGTCGATACCGCGATTCATCCGTCCGGTTTGTTCGGGGGAAATAT
>NZ_JADEXN010000030.1 GCF_015207075.1 Zarconia navalis LEGE 11467 | reverse complement strand
CCTCGCATTATGACCACAGAGGAGATGGCTCGAGCTGTTATGTTTCTTGCATCTGACGAAGCAACGTTCATCAACGGTATGGATTTAGATGTAACCGGCGGGCAACTTGCTTAAACACACGCATCAACGCCATCCAAGACCCAATAAGCTAAATCCAGCTCATCATCAAACATACCTCTAGCGATGTCGATCGAGTCGCCGCTAGATATTGGGGGTGGATGCTCGGTTTACTCGAATTCTTCAAGTTGGTCGAGTCGCAGCCAGATATTGGGGGTGGGAACCAGGCCGAACTTGATGAAAGCGTAGTCCCCTTCGGTATCCAAGATTTCACCCTTGGTTTCAAAAATGTAGGGAGGGAAGCGGGTATCGCTGGCAGTGGCCTCGACGCTCCCATCTAACTTTTCGCGTACGACGCGCACGAAGGAACCTTTCTTTAGACCTTTGGCTTTGGGGGGCATGAGCGCTCTGGGATTATGGGTTGAGAGAATTAAATGTTGGCGGGTAAGATGCCAAGTTTGCCCTTTTCGATCGCTTTTTCGATCGAGCTGGAGCGATGTGACTATTTTATCGTTTTACCGTTCAACTCAATTCTGAATCCGGTTGGCAGCTCGGACAAAAATGAGTCGATCGCCCTCCGAGTTTAATCCGCTCGATCGGGGTTTGGCAAACGCGACAGGGTTGCCCTGTCCGACCGTATACCCAGGCAACTCCTGCGTAATTGCCATTGACACCCTGTACGTCAAGGAAGTCGCTAAAGGTCGTCCCGCCAACGGCGATCGAATCTCGCAAAACCCGAATCAACTGGGTGCGAATGCGATCGATTTGTTCCTCGCTGAGTCGATGGCATTGCGTCGTCGGAGGAACGCCGCTCAGAAAAAGGGTTTCATCGGCGTAGATATTCCCCACTCCCGCCACGATCGCTTGATCGAGAAGGGCGGTTTTGATGGGTCGTCGCCGCTTGTGGAGGGTTGCGGCGAGATAGTCTGGGGAAAACTCATCCCAAAACGGTTCGGGCCCGAGTTTTCCCAACCGGGTCATAATACTTGCAGGTTCGGCGGAGTCGGGTATCCACCACATTTTGCCAAAGGTTCGCACATCGACAAAGCGCAACTCTCGATCGTTGGCAAAGAACAAGCGAACTCGGGTATGTTTTTGCAGGCGATCGTTTCGGTTGCACCACAGCAATTGACCGGTCATCCGTAGGTGCACCCCCAACCAACCCCCCCGACTATCTTGGGTGGGCGATCGCGATAAGTCTTTTTTGACCGTCGTCTTGACTTCTTCGGCAGATTGTGTATCTACCAATCTCGCAAGCAGGTATTTGCCCCGACGATGCCATTTCTCGATCGATCGTCCGATGCAGCCGTTCAAAAAATTTTCAACAGAAACTGGGTGGGCGATCGTGCTGTCTCGCAACACTTTCCCACCCAGAATAACTTGCGCCAGGGTGATTCGGTTGAGTCCCTGGCAAACGGTTTCGACTTCAGGAAGTTCGGGCACAAGAAACTTAATTCGGCAACGATCGCGGACGAAAATGCAGTGAATGCTTGGTTTCGATCGATCGATTGCCAGGTTCACTTTCGTTAACCGACTTCTTGCAACTCGCTTTCCGCATAGTTATTGGTGTTGACACCTCCAGCCTGACCGCTGAAGCCGGTATAGTTGACTTTGTCAAACCGGACGATGACTGGATAGCGGATACCGCTCTTGTCAACGGAAGCAACGGTTCCAACATCCCGATACCAGTAGGATTCTTTGCGCAAAATGCGAACTTTAGAACCACGTTTAAGAGCCATTAATTATTCTCCCTTAAATTGTGTGATGAATGCTTGAATTTTTGGCACTTCACGGCTAAAAAGACCGCGAATATTATCTTTCAGCGTACTACTTTGGGTGAGTTCTCCACCGATTCAATACTTTAAGTTTTATTGCTAATTGACCCAACGCACTCGAACGAAATGTGCCGAACGCCCCCACATATCTCGGGTTGGACGGATTTCTTCGAGTTCGAGGTTGAAGGGAATGGCGGTGGTGGCGTACCGCTGAACCACTAGACCTAAATCCGGAGCAATCTGGTTAGCGGTCGTGGCGGCTAACCCCAATCCCATGAGTTGTTCCAGGGGGGATTTGGGTAAAAGTTGATTGAAACCGAACGTTAACCCTACACCCAGTAGCATGGCGACGGAAACATTCGTGCCGCAGCGCGGATGTATGGCTAAGTCCCATTCTCCATTTTGCAAGCGACTTAATGCCGTCAACACCGCACGTCGTAACTCTCCAGCTTTCACTTGACCGTAGAGATAAAATCCCGTATCGGTAGACATCCCACCGAGGGATTCGTTGTCGGGGGCAGCGGTCGAACGCACTCTAGGGCTATCCGGACCGCCTGACTCGCTCAGCACCCAAACGGTGGCGTGTTCGAGGGCGTGTACTTGGCGCACGGCAAGGAGTTCTCGCAGTCCGGGTATAAATCCAAGTCCCGCTAAAATATCGGAATCTTGGGTCGCCTGGGGAACAAAACCAAAGGGTTCCCAGTTGTGCGGTGAGGTTTGGGTAGTCATCGTCAAGATTGCTTTTTTAAGTATCTAAGACTTTAGGACGGGCGATCGGTTGTTGTATAGCCATCGCAGTAAAAGTTAAGACAATTTATGTTTCCCGGCTTCTTCCCCTCGTGATGAGAACTAGGAATTGGGACGTAAGCATCTAGCTGTTAGTCGCGATCGAGGATTTTCGATCGACTGACTCGATCTCGATTTTTGGGTTTCGTTCGCACTCCAGCTCGATCTCGTATTGCTAATTGAGAGTGCGATCTCCAAAACTGTGGAGTCAACGCAAAAATGCGTCGGTTGGAGAATAAAGCCGGGACACCAAGCCATATTGTGGGGGATGCCCCAGCAGCGTACAGTTGAGAACCTTATCTATCTTTGACGCTTCAGTCTGAGCTGAGTTCCGTCAGAAGAGTAGCCCTCACACCACCTGACGTTTCAAATTCTAAAGTATGACTTCAAAATCGTGTTGCTTTTTGTGCCACTTCTGGCAACGTCACCAAAAGTTTTCTGCGCGCGCACAAACAAGTCGAAAGAAAAGTCACTCATCGCACGGGCGCGGGTTCTCGATTTTCAACCGCATCGCGCGATATACTAGAAATATAAATTTCCTTCATTTATGAATGGAAATAATCATTGGTTTTACGAGCAGCTCGAGCGAGCTGCTTTTTTATTGCAATTGGGGCAATCGAGTTTGGAATCCTCTCTCGACATTCGATGAGCCCGTCGGGGTATGATATCGTCGTTGCTATTGGTTTGTTTGCAACCCAATGACTGAATATTCAACCCTCGTCGAGCTTTTACGCCACCGCGCGCAACATCAACCTCACCAACTCGCCTATACGTTCCTTGCCGATGGTGAGACGGAATCGGGGCAACTCACCTATGGGGAATTGGATAGGCAAGCTCGGGCGATCTGTGCAGGTCTTCAGTCGTTGGGTGCAACGGACTCTCGAGTTTTGGTGGTCTATCCCTACACGGCCGGTTTGGAATTCGTGGCAGCGTTCTTCGGCTGTTTGTACGCTCGGGCGATCGCCGTCACCGACAACCCCCCCCGTCACGATCGATCCCTGTCGAAGCTTCAAGCCCGAGCGATTTCTTCCGGGGCAACGGTGGTTCTTACCACTCAAACACTACAGGATAATATCCAAAAGCAATTGAACGAAAATCCGGAATTAGCGCCTCAGTTACAGAATTTGCCTTGGCTGGCTTCCGATACGATTTCCCTCGATCGCGCCGCCCACTGGCAAGAACTGGATCTGGCTCCGGACACCCTGGCTTTTTTGCAATACACTTCGGGTTCGACGGGAACGCCCAAAGGGGTGATGGTCACCCATGGCAACGCGATTCACAACAGTACCGTCATCGGTCGGTGTTTCGAGCATACCCCCGATAGTCGGGGACTGGTGTGGTTGCCTCTCTATCACGACATGGGATTGATTGGTGGGGTGATGCAGCCGCTCTACGCCGGGTTTCCCATCGCTCTGATGTCGCCGGTGGCCCTGATTCAGAAGCCATTCTGCTGGCTTGAGGGCATTTCTCACTATCGAGCAACCACCAGTGGGGGCCCGAATTTTGCCTACGATTTGCTCTGCCGCCAAGCCACTCCCGAGCGAATTGCCCGTTTGGATTTGAGCTGTTGGGAGGTGGCGTTTTCCGGGGCGGAACCCGTCCGCAAGGAGACCCTCGATCGATTTGCCGAAACTTTTGCCCCTTGCGGTTTCCGTCGGGAAGCGTTTTACCCCTGCTACGGAATGGCGGAAACGACGCTATTCATTACTGGGGCCACGAAAGCCGATCCGCCCGAGGTGCAGTACGTCGATGGCAGCGCCCTGGAGAAGAACCAAGTGGTTCCTGCGGCCCCCGATGGGGATGGGGTGCGGGCTGTGGTGAGCTGCGGGCGTTCTTGGCTGGGCGATCGGATCGAAATCGTCGATCCGGATTCTTTGAAGCGGTGCGATGGCGATCGAGTCGGGGAAATTTGGATATCGGGTTCCGGCGTGGGCGTGGGATACTGGAAACAGCCCGAGGAAACCGCCCGCACCTTCCAGGCGCATCTAGCGGATACGGGGGAAGGACCATTTTTGCGTACCGGCGATTTGGGATTTCTGCGTGACGGCGAGCTGTATATCACCGGTCGCATTAAGGATTTAATGATTCTCTGGGGCCGCAATCACTATCCCCAGCATCTGGAACTGACGGTGGAGCGCTCTCACCCAGCTCTGCGGGCAAATGCGGGGGCTGCATTTTCCATTGAAGTGGAGGGTGAAGAAAAACTGGTTATCGTTTACGAAGTCGATCGCCATTTTCTACGCAAACTGGATGCGGAGGAAGTCTTTGAGGCGATTCGCTCGGGAATAGCCAAACACCATCTTGCGGAAGTTTACGCGATCGTTCTACTCAAGACGGGCAGTATTCCAAAAACGACCAGTGGCAAAATTCAACGTCGCGGCTGTCGGGCGCAGTTTTTGGAGGGAACTCTGTCGGAAATCGCACGCTGGCACCATCCGGCTGAATCGAGCGATGTTGTCGCCATGCTCGATCGCACTCAAGTTTAAGGGGATCTAGCCAGTTTTGTGAGAGATTCTGGCACGGATTCGACTCTTTCTCACGATTGGAAACTGGGATAATGGCACGTTTCTCTAACATTGTCAAAACACTATTTACAAAAGATGGAACTTTTCTCAGATTTTTAGAGAAAATCGAAGTTTTGATTGCCAAGTTTTTGTCAATTTTGATGATTGCGGTGATTTTATTCGCAGTTTCCGATCTCTGTATTTTTCTGGTGACCATACTTATTCCTAAAGTCCTGACTCAACATTCTAGTTTTTCTAAAGGAACCCTATTTGAAGCTTTTGGTTTATTTCTCAACGTTCTTATCGCGCTAGAAATTCTCGAAAATATTACCGTTTATTTAAAACAACAGGTCGTTCAATACGAACTTGTTATTGTCACGTCTCTGATTGCTGTGGCTAGAAAAATTATTATTTTCGACCTCGAAAAGAAGCAAGCGATCGATTTAATTGCTCTTTCGATTGCTGTCTTTACGCTGTCGGTGAGTTATTTAATCGTACGGATGAATAACAGGCAAGTCGATCGGGATTAGTAACAAGTTGAGATTGAGGTCGCTCGACTGTCGCAAACCTTTAAGATTTGAGGAGAACGAAAGGTCTATTTTTACGATATGACATGGCGATCGTGGGGCGAATCTAAATCTAAAATTGGGCCTTTGGGAACGATCCCTGTTGGATTAATCTTGTTGTGGCTCTTGTAATAATGTTGCTTGATATGGTCGAAGCGACAAGTTTCTTCGACCCCAGGTTGCTGGTAAATATCTTTGAGATAGTTCCAGAGATTGGAGAAGTCCCAAATGTGGCGTAAATTGCATTTAAAATGACCGTAATAGACGGCATCGAAACGCAGCAGGGTTGTAAACATACAAATATCGGCTTCTGTAATACGATCGCCGCATAAATATCGCTGTTTTTTTAGAACTTTATCCCAATACTCTAAGGTTTGAAACAAATCCGTTAAACCTTCCTCGTATGCCGATTGAGTTGTGGCAAACCCCGCTCGATAAACGCCGTTATTAATCGGTTGGTAAATCGCGTCGATCGTTTCTTCGATCTTATCGCGCAAATCATCGGGAACGAGATTAATATCGTTTTTGGCGATCGCTTCAAATTCAGTATCGAGCATCCGAATAATCTCGCGAGATTCGTTATTGACGATCGTCTGCTTTTGCTTATCCCAAAGGATTGGAACGGTTACTCGTCCCGTATAGTTCGGTTCGGCTTTGGTATAAATTTGCCACAGATATTTCCCCCCGTTGACCCGATCGGGAATGCATCCCGGTGCATCAGAGAAAAACCAACCATCTTCCCCCATATAAGGGTCGACGACAGATAAGGAGATCGCATCTTCTAAGCCCTTGAGTACCCTCGCGATCAGGGTACGATGCGCCCACGGACAGGCATAACTGACGTAGAGATGGTAGCGCCCCGCGACCGCTGGAAACCCGCTGCTGCCATCAGCGGTAACTCGATTGCGAAAGGTGGTGGAAGGACGGACAAATCTGCCTTTTTCATCTTCTTGCTCGCGATCGCTCACCCATTGACCATCGACTAGATGTCCCAAAGCCATAACTTACTTTCCGTGATTTCAAGTAATGATATAATTCTATCAAGTTTGGCTGCCGAGATTGCCATCGAACATGATTGAATTTATCATTGACTGGATTGCCGGTTTGATTCGAGAACTCTTGAGTTTTTGTCCCACTTCAAAAGACTCAACTTTTCACGAACAATCTCACCAAAATTTAAAAAAAAATATTTCAGGAATACCTTTTTTAAATCATCGTAGCGTTCCTGTGAGTCCAAAAACAGTCAAGACAAAAATACGATCGCAAATTTATGCCGATTTGCGACAAGCCGAAGCCGGATTTAATGCCTATCGAATGGCCGTTCTCGATCGCGGCATCGAAAATTCTCCCTATTATTTTCATATTGAAGAATATCCCCAACGTTTAAAGCAAAAAACAACACTTTCGATCGCCGGTGCGCCCACATTTCCAGAGTTAGGTGAATTGCCCGATATTGACGAGGAGAGTTTGAATTTTATCCATCCGGATATTCAAGAAGTTTGTATTTGCATTGGCGGTACGGCAGGAGGTCCCTTTAAAACTCGTTGGTTGGGGAGAAATGCCCGCAATAAAGTGCAACTTTGGAGTACGACGAAAATCATCCCGATTTTGAACTTGCTTTGCACGTTGGAAGAAGATGCGAGAGAGGCTAAACTAGGCGACGGCTAACGTTGCTTTGGGTTAAGTGATGTCATGGATGGGGTGATGACTTACGACGAAAAAATTGCTAGTTCTAACGCCCTCGCTGCTACCTTTAAATGCTTTCAACACTACACCGATCTCGAACTTTGGATTCAAAATATTACCGGAAATCGCGATATCAATTTCCGTGGTTTGTACGGAGAAGATCCCGAGATCGCATCTCCAATTATTAGCAAAGGCGATCGCATCCTCGCCAAACCCTCTCGAGAAAAGAAAACCCGTGCCACCCAACCGGGAGAAAACCTTTTAACCACTTATGCCCTAACTCGACTCATCGCAATGGCGGGATGGCACAGTTGCCTGCCGAACGATCTCCGACTGCCGGGGATGCGATCGGATAACCTAGAACTGTTCGCGAGATCGTTCGGCAAAGATATTGCCCGATATGCAGATGTGGCGATCGAACAATTGGGCTTGCAGCGGCATATCACCACCCCCGTCATCCTCTCCAAAGTCGGTTACGGCTACAGTGATTCTCGCCGACGTACGGAAATTGCTTACACCTGTTTCGTTCGATTGGGCGATGGCAGCGAAGTCAAATCTTTAGCAATGACATTAAGGGCGGCAAAAGCCCTCGGCAATATCGATCGAGAAGCCGTCGAACTCGATGCCCGCATGGCAGCAGAAGTCAGCGAAATTTTACGGCGATTGCTAACGGATCGATTGAAATAGGGCGATTGCCAATCTATCGCAGTTCGCGCCCTTTTCGTTACAAATTTTGCGGGTTTGGGAATGGGGAATGGGCACTTCGACAGGCTCAGTAACCAGGAATGGGGAATGGGGAATGGGAAATGGAAAAAACCGGTTTCATCAATTGTGTAAATAAACTGATGACGAAGCGCTATACCTTAAATACATCAAAAAATAAGTCACAAGTAGCAATCGCGATCGCGTGCTAAAAAGTAAAACGATCGGGTTCAATAAAACCATGAAAGAATTTAGAAAATGGGTAATCTCTAATGCTTAATTACCAATGACTGTTGCAACTGTTAAATACCTGCAAACTCCCACATCTAACGCTTGGATCGAACAAGCGATCGCCCATCTCGATACGATTTTGCTCGATCACTCCCACTGCGAGCGCAAAGCGGCTGGGGTGGCGCTCAACTTGATGTGCCGCTATCCCTCAAATACCGAACTCGTTTACCAGCTTACCGCGATCGCCCGCGAAGAACTCGAACATTTCGATCGGGTCAACCAAATCCTCGAACGTCGCGGCATTCCCCTCGCACCCCTTCCCGCACCTCCCTACGGCGCGGGGTTGAAAGCAAAAGTGCGCCGCAACGAACCGGAACGTCTCCTCGATTCTCTACTGGTTTCGGGCTTAATCGAAGCGCGATCGCACGAACGATTGGGGTTACTTGCCGATCGTCTAGACGACCGGGAACTGGCTGCATTTTACCGTAGTTTGATGGCATCGGAAGCCCGCCATTACGGGGCGTATTGGGTACTGGCAACCACCTATTTCGATCGCGATGCGGTGACGGAACGGTTGGAGGAGTTGGCGGCAGTGGAAAGCGAATTGTTGGCAACATTGCATCCAGAGCCGAGAATTCATAGCTAAGTCACGAGTAATATAGCAATTCTCAGTCTTGTGAGGTACACCCAAATTCTATTTCCTATTCCCCATTCCCCATTCCTGGTTACTGAGCCTGTCGAAGTGCCCATTCCCCATTCCCGAAAACCAGAAACTCTGTACTTCAACAGATTGATAACCGCTATAGGATGTATTAGAGGATGTATTAGATGGCTACCATTTCGACTTAAAATTGATTTTAACAATCCGTCGTCGCGCATCATTTCTAGCTAGATCGAAATTAACGATCGCAATGGCTTTTAATCATTGGTTGTAACCCATCATTTTAAAGTGGAATGAATCTCAAATACCGCGACTTTTTAATTCGAGATTGGAAACCGGACGATCGCTATGCGGCGGCAAATGCGATCGCTTCTATCTTGGCAGAATACGGATTGGGTTGGGAGCCAAAAGAAGCCGATCGCGATGTGGTGGAAGTGGAGAAATTTTACCTAGAGGCGGGGGGAGAATTTTGGACGATCGAACGTCAGGGAAAACTGGTGGGAACCAGCGCTTACTATCCCGTCTTGCGAGGAGAAAAAGCCGTCGAAATTCGCAAGATGTATCTATTACCAGAAGCTCGAGGGCAAGGATTGGGTGGATGTTTACTGAAACGACTTGAAGGGGCGATCGCTGCGCGGGGCTTCAAAACTATTTGGATCGAAACGGCTACTGTCCTCAAAGAAGCAACTCAACTCTACGAGCGCCGGGGGTATCAACCAGAAACCGGAGTTGAAACGTTGCGATGCGATCGGGTTTACGTTAAATATTTGTAAACGGAGAAACCCTCTGTACGTCCCGAGATTGAGAGGGTCTCTTCAGGTTGGGTCGCCATCAACGGGCGATCGCTCTTCCTCTTGCCGCTTTTCCAACAGAGAAATCGCCAATGCGATCGCCCGTCGAATTCCCTCTTCGGTTTCGCGATCGCGTGCTTCTTTCAACGGTTCGATCGACGCGAGATCGCCGATTTTCATCAAGGCCAGCGCAGCGGCTTTGCGAGTTTCCCCGTCGTCGTGGTGTAACAACGCCGTCAACTGGGGAACGGCCGGTTTATGGGCAAACTTCCCCAAGGCGGCGGCGGCTTCGCTGCGGACGTTTTCCGCCTCATCCGCCAGGGCATTGGTGAGGACTTCAAATGCCCGTTCTTCGGGGGTTTCTTCGGCAAAATTGGCGATCGCCCCCACCACCGCCGCCCGCACTTCCGCCGAGTCCGATTCGATGGCTGCGTACAATTGCTCTTTCCCCGGCGCGCCGATAAATGCCAGGGCCCAAGCCACGTGACCTTTGATACTTTCAGAATTCTCCGGGGCGGCCAAAACATCTAGCAATACCGGAATTGCCCGTTCGCCGATACTTGCCAGCGCCCCCACCGCAGAACCCTTGACCACCGTATCGTCATCGTTGAGGAGGGCGTGCAGCAGGGTGGGAATTGCTTCGGGATCGGCAATTAGGGTCAACGTCTTGGCACTGGCGCGGCGAACGACAACGTTGGGATGGTGGGCGACGGCCTCAATTAATAGCGGCGTGGCGGGTTTACCGACCGCCCCAAGCGCTTCGGCAAAGCCCAATCTCACCATTCCTCGAGTATCGCCCATCCCCTCTACCATCTGTTGCAGAAGTTCGCGATCGCCTGTATCGAGGGTTCCGATGGCAATTTGTTCGTTGACCTTTTTGAGTAACCCATCCGCTTCTTCATGGGTGAGTTGGCTTAAAGAACTCTGCGTACTACTCATTGCAAATTCTCACCGCGAATTATTGTTACCAATAAACTGATTCTTTTGATTTTTTAGGCGATCGCGATCGGTCGGCAGCACTGCATCGATCGGGCTGACTGCTTCGTGTCATGCAATCTGCCATCTTGTAGGCTCGTGTCCTCACGCCACCCCCTTTAGATTCGGAGTCCAATTGACCCATTAATATAGATGACACGAATAACTCGTGGCTTGTCTTCCATATGAAGGGTAAAGGAGACCCCAGAAGGGGAAAGAAAAATCTTTAAGCGTTTGCTCTATTCGTCAAATCTAAATTGACAGCGTATCTAGTTCGCTTCCTCGATCGCAGCTTGCTGGGTGCGGAGATTTTCGAGAGCCGCATCAATTTTAGCCAGTTCCGGTTCTAACTGCTTCATCACCATCGCTTTGGGTAATTTAGCCTTCTTTGCTGCCGTTGTGGTTTCGTTAATCAGACGTTCCCGGTATTCCTCAAATTCTTGAATGACTTCGATTAATTCGCCAGCAGTTGCTGGTTTTGTTGCCGCCGGAGAGGTTTCAGCCATATCTACTACTTTTTATGGTGTTTGCGATCGACCTGCCAATTATAGAATGAATCGCGTTGACTCCGCGTCGATGCCCGACGGGCAAGCTCGATCGACTACCAGAATCTAAAAAACAGATACTAACAAACAGACACTCGTAAGCCATTGCTACCCCCAGCGACAACTCTATCTCGATGTCGCCAGAGCAATTGCGATCTCCGCCGATCGCAATTGCAGCTTTTGTACCCGATACTTGGGAAATTTTGATTCTTTCTGGCTGCCGCACGACCCCCGCATTTCCAGGGTTTTGCATTCGTCTTCGACAATCTCGGCTTCGTAAATCCATGGTGGCGTTCCCGGCTTGTGGCAGTGCAGCCGAACGATCGTCAACTCGCTATCTTCGCGCACCATTTCGCATTCTACCCGGTAGTTCAGCCAATCCCAGCCATGTTGCAATAACAGTTGCCGTTCCAAAACTTGGACTTTCCGTGGCAAAATGCCCCAACCTCGATATACTTTCTCGAAGTAGTGGATGTCCCCGGCTTTTTGGGAGATCGCCGTCATGGAGCCTCCATCCAATCCGCCGTAGTAGCGACCGTCGGGTAAACTAATCATCGTCGGCGCGAACCGATGTCCCCCAATATGACTCGCTTGCCAAAATCGTACCTTCTTCCACCCCAACTCCGATTTGAGCTTTAAAGCTTCTCGGTAAAATGGATTGCCGTATCTCGCGCAGCATTTGTCGTGGCTGCCGTGGGTACAAATGAGAAAGTCTCGCATTTCTTCATCGACGGGAGCACTGGCAACGGTGACGAAATTCGGGTTGGCGAGATACCGCTCGACGATCGGGGCGACTTCAGCAATATTCATCACCCGAAACTCCCGCCGAGTATAGCCTTGAGAGGGAGGAGGCATCTTTCTAAACGTCAGCACTCTCGTATAGCCTTGGGTTTCGGTTGTCGATGCCGAAACCAGTAGGAATCGAACCGATCGCTTCGTTCGGCGAACCTCTTCGACTAATGCTTTCAAATTCGGCGGGAGGAACTTGGAATCGAAAGCACTGGGTGCCCAGGGTTGGCGACACTCGATCGCGATATAAGTATCGTGAGAGGGAGCGCTACCGATGACATCTTCACCGGATTCGCGAGATAGATGGGCACAAAAAAATGGGTTCATATGTCAAGGTGGCCGAAATCGCTCGATTACAATGAAAACAGGCGATCGCGCGCAGTCATTTCAAAGGTTTTGCTATGCTTTAAGGTTAGCTTAATTTTTTATTTAATGCAATTAAGTTTCAATATCAATTAGAGCTTGGATAGAGGTTAGATTTCGAGCGATCGTGCCGCAAGCCGTAATTACACTGAAACAGCATACACGAAAATCGAGAAGTAATTACGTATATTTACTGGGTCGGCAGAGAAGACGTACACTGGTATATATCTATATATCCAGTTCGGTTTCACGTGCCCCATTGAATCTAGAACACCGTAGAAATACTGCTCTTGAGTTTACCCGCAACAGTTCGGCGATCGCTGTTCGCCCAGAACGATTTGCCATTTGCTGTCGATAAGCGATCGATAAGAAAATCAAATCCCTCGCACCCGCCTTCGAGAAAGAGCGATGTCAGGGTTTGGCTGGCTTTGTCAACGCTCTAAGTATTCGGCTGACAATCCGGACTTAGACCTGATTGAGTTTTGCGACTCGTTTGCAACTCATTGACATCGACAAAGATAATCCCTTCTTTCACCAAACGAGTCAGAACGGGGATGGCATCGAGTTCCCAATCAAAACCGGGCAACCAATCCATCACCTCAAATCCGGTAAAATGCGCTCGATTAAAAACATTTTGAACGAAGGTTTTGGGTACGCCTTTGAGATTGACTTCTTTCGATCCCACCGTAATTTTATATTCCCGATCGCCCAACACTTCGATCTGAACTTGTCGATCGAGCAATCGCTTAAATTCAGTTTTCATACCGCGATCGAAAATATTACATCCTGCTTGAAACGGCAAGCTATATTTAATTTTCGGTTCTTTGGCAACCGATAAATATTGTTGATACTCCGCACCGATATTTCGTTGACTTAACTGTTCGAGCAGTTGCTGGATTAACTCGTTCGATCGCTCTTCTACAGAAATGGGAAACTCAGCGGTTAGTAGCGGCAAACTTTGCCGCCAAGCCTCATCCTCTTTCAACTCATCTACCAACCATTCTAAAAGCGAAATACCCGTCTGACCGTGAACCCCTAACGTCAAGTGTAGCGAAGGTTTATCGAGCGCAAGGGCGTAATGCCAGTGACCTCGGGGAATATACAAAACATCCCCTGGCTCTAAAATAACGTTCAACTCCGGCGGTTCTTCTGGCGGGGAAAGTTTTGCCGATTTTTGATGTTTTAACGGATATTTTAAGGTGTCATTAAATACGTTCCACTCTTTCGCCCCATCAATTTGCAAAATGAAAACATCGTGGGTATCGTAATGACAGTTAAATCCCTGTTTCCCCGGCCACGAACAATAGGTATTCACTTGTAAAGGATGACCGATTTCTCGTTTCAGTTGCGAGATAAATTCGGCGAGTTCTGGAACTTTTCGATCGACGCGATCGATAATCAGGGTCGCTCCCTCTTGACATCGTTCTAAAAACCGATCGCATTCACTACGCTCTAAAACTTTTCCTTCCACTGCTAACCGCATGGATAAGTCGAGTTCGTGAAAATCAAGCAAATAATTAAGTTTAGACCAAGAAAATAAGCCATCGAAACGATGGCGATCGGAAGTCGAAATATAAATACTGTTTTGCGTCCAAATGTTTTTTAAAAATGCTTTTGGACTATAAGGTTTTAATAACTGAGTTAGCGCCGACATCACCCACTCCTTTCCCAATTCTCAGTCAATCTACAGCAAAACTAAGAGGGGCAATTTCCCGTATTTGGGGTTGCCCCTCATGGGCGATTGTTTATAAATACAGTAAGAGATCGGTATCTAGAGACAGGAAACTCGATCGAGGCAGTGAGAAAACAATTTCTCAAAAGCGTTCGGGAGATTTCCTCTAAAGCTAAATACCGAACGACTTCTAAAAGTCGCTCTTCACAGACACTCAGTCATGGATGTCTTGAGTTTTTACAAGTGTTTAGTCAGAGCCGTCATCGCCATCAAAAGCCCCGGATTCTTGGCTCTGTAGGGTAGCCGAGGTGGAAGTGGTGGCAGGTGCGAGGTCTTTGACTTCAATTTCGATTTGAGAAGAACGCTGTGTTTGAGTAGACATGATGCACTCCGAATAAGTTGAGTAAATTTACTGACTACTTACCTTAGCATATTGAAAACACCTGTCAATAAAATCTGTAATATTTTTTTCTAGTTTTCGGTTTTATCTGCTCGCCGATCCAACAATTTTTCTAAGGAATACGATCCGTTCAATTCGCCAAAATCCAATCTATCAGCGCTCGATTCACTTTTTCGGGACATTCATCGTAGGCACAATGTCCGGCATTTTCCACCGCTACGAACTTGCAGTTGTCCGGCAACCCCGTCAAATCCCGAATCCCGAGGAGTTTGCAGAAGCCCGCCAGGGGGACGATGCGATCTTCGGTTCCCCAAATTAGGAGGACGGGCAGCGTTAACGCCGGTAGCATTTCTTTCATACTTTTGGCGCTGTAATCTTCCGGTTCGCTGCGCGATCTCGCGAGGCGGCAGAACACATCCAGGGCACCGCGATCTCGTGGGGGAGTGGAAAAAAGGTTCACCAGTTCGTCGTCTACCAATTCCGGGCGCAGGTAGATTTTGCGCAGAACCGATCGCAGCAGTTGGGGACGACGCACGAAGCGGAAGAAAGGGGCGAGGAGAATCGGGGAGGCAAAAAGTCGTTCTAGGGAACGGGCAAAAGCTGGGGCTTGGTTGGGTTGGGCATCGGGAAGAGTTAGCAGTGCCAAGTGGGATGCCATTTGGGGGCGATCGCTCACGGCGGTGAGTGCTACTAATGCCCCCAGAGAATGACCGACGATCGCCGCTGGCTGCTGGATGAAGTTCGCCCAAAAATCTTTGACTAAATTCGACCAAAGGCAGACATTGTAACGTTCTGGAGCTTTTTGGGATGCGCCGAAACCGAGGAAATCTAGGGCGTAGACGGTGTGGTTTTCGCTCAAAGCTTGCAGGTTCGATCGCCATTGTCCCAGGGAAGCCCCGAATCCGTGTAGTAACAGGATCGGCGGTGCGTTATTTTTGGGGTTTCGCGATCGAATAAAAGTATATCGAATTTGCCAGCCCCGCCACGCCCAATCGCGCTGGGAACCGAGACGAGAGGGGAATTGATTCAATACCATGGTTTGCAGCGAATTGCGATCGTCAATCTATGCCAGCGTACCGAGCTTTTTAAGAATTTTCAAGACTTCGTACAGCTCGTTTCGAGATTGTCGGAAAAGTGAAAAATCATCGGAAAGAGCATAGAGAGGACGAGGTTTTTTCACCAGTTTAATAAACAGAAATCCATCGCCGTTGGTTACCAGACCGAAAATCGGATGTTCCCCATTAGGACTGCCCATCATGTAGGCAAGGGCTTGAGGAATCGCCATAGAGAAGGAAAACTTCGCCTGTTTCGACTCTACCAGAATCAGCCAGATGCGATCGTGTAGTACCAGCGCATCAATGCGACCTTTTAAATCGATTTTTCCATCTCTAGCAGAAATCTCAACTGACATCTCGCTGCGAACCTTAAAGGGCGGATCGCAAAAGCCGCTGAGGTAAAGTAAGGGAGAAACCAGGAGTAGGTTAATCGTACTTTCGCTAAGGGGTCCATCGGCACTGTTATAGAGATAACTTGCCTTGACTCGATCGAGCGTTGCTTCTTCTGTGGGTGTGAGGGAAGACAGAGTCTCGCGCCACTCCGAGAAAAACGATTCATCTGGTATTCGAGTCAAACCCAATAAGGACTCGGCTTGATGGATGGATTTAACCGTTTCAGTGACTGCAAATGTCATCATCGAGTATTTGGGAGAAGATGAAGCACGACGCTGTTTTTAGAATATCTTATTTTTTCGATCGGAAGAAAAATTATAGAAAAATATTATCCAGTCTTCAGTTGATGAATGTGAAGAAGAAAGAGTCAATTCACTGATGGTTGCAACTTGCTCGAGTTCGATCGAGATCGTTCAACTCTTACTCGAAAATGGAGCTAAAGTAGGTGTGACTCAGCTTGATGGCTAGACAACTGCTGCTTATTTAGCACGCTACTGCAGACATCAAGAAATAGAACGGCTTTTAGAATAAAGTTACAATTTTTGTTGAGCGTCCAGATGCCAGATTTGTAGGGGGCAACGGCCGTTAACCCCTACCCCGACATTCGCAATAAACACGATAATATTTAAAATGCAAATTCAGAAAAGCTATGATGTTTTTTCCGATTTTCGATTCATCAATGTTTCCAATCGCTTATCCCATTGCTGCTGGTTCTTTTTTGCATCCTGAACGAACGGCGACCAGGCAATTAACTTGAGAAATATCTGGTTTACGACTGAAAGAGGAAAGGATAAAGGACGCACGAAATCGAGAAAAAGAATTACGCGCACGCTATCGGTTTCGTTCCACGCTTCGTGATAAAAAGAATCGTCAAAGACGAGGCTTTTTCCTTCTTCCCAATGGCGAATATCTTTATCGACGCGAATGCGACATTTTTCTTTAGGTTCGGGAATTCTTAATCCTAAATGATAGCGAAGTACACCTTTGTATGGCCCTCGATGTTCGGGGATATGTTTGTGGGGTAAGAGGATGGAGAAAAATGCCGTTTTCATCCCCGGAATTTGTTCGATGAGGCGGGTGGTTTCCGGGCATCGATCGCAGTTTGGCCTAGCTTTTACCCCGTAGGCACAAAAGAAGTAGGTTTTCCATCGATCGTCTTTTGTCAGATTGTATTGATCGGTGGAAATATCCTGAAAATTGGGCAACTCATCGGTGTGTTGCAAAACGTTGTCGAGTTCGCCGCGAATGGTCTGCCAATTGGCTTCGATATCGGCAATCCAGCTAAACTGTTGCGGATCGAAAAATGTGGCATCTCCCATTAAAGAATGACGAGCAATTAACGTCTCGAACCATCGCAGAAGTTTTTCTCCCCGATCCATCACCCATTCCCGTTGTTGGGTTTTGAAGTTGGAATAAACTCGATCGATTTGCTTAGATAGCACCGCGAAATAACCTCCTTGGGTGGGGGAATTGGCAATCTGCCGAGTCCCTAAAACTTTTCAAGACTTAGAGTATACCAATTTAAAATGGGTCGCATCGCAACCATCCGATTGGGGAGGTACGAGAACGGGGTAGGTACGCGAACGGGGTAGATACGCGAACGGGGTAGCACGGGAACGGGGTAGGTACGGG
>NZ_JADEXN010000029.1 GCF_015207075.1 Zarconia navalis LEGE 11467 | reverse complement strand
CTTGTGTTGAGGGTTCAGGAGCAACAATACCACCTGAGAGCAGAATTTTGAAGGCATCCTCGATGGACATCGAAAGGCTGAGAGTGTCTTGTTCCGATACGATTGCATACCAACCCGAGGTGGGATTGGGAGTGGTGGGGATAAAAACACTCAGACTGGGTTCGGGCAAGTTAGCTTGCATTTCATTGGTCACCAGTCCCGTGACAAATGCGATCGACCACACCCCTTTTTTGGGATACTCTACCAAGACAACGCGGCGAAATCGACTGTTAGAATCTTGGAGAAGAGTTTGTAGTAGTTGTTTGAGGGTTTTGTAAACCGATCCGGCTAATGGAATTGCCGCGAGAATGTTCTCTCCAAAATCCAACAGCCACCGCCCGACAATATTACGCGCCATCAGACCGATGAGCAAAATACTGAGCAAGGGAACGGCTAGACCCACCAATAAGTTCAGCAGGTTAACCACCAAGGGATCGAAGCCATCAAAGGGATTAAGCTGTTTGGGAACTTTCGTCAAAAAGTTAATTACCCAGTTTGATATTGTAATAGTTAACCAAATCGTAGTGGCTAGGGGAATTACAACCAACAGCCCGGCAATGAGGTCATTTTTTAGGTCTTGCTTAAAGCGTTGGATCACAGGAGAACTCTCTGGCTACGGGATGACGAGCGACTTCACTTCAGAACCAATCTCCGGTCTAATGGTGCAGTCGTTAAATTTATTCCTATGTTAATTTGTAACGCTTGTAAAGAATTGTTGCAAGCTTACAACAAATAACCCTACTCTGATTAGGGCTTGTATCAAATGTAACACCAAGAGGTCTCAAAAAATTAATCGATGCGTGCGATCCCCGACTCTGGTGAAGAGATGAGATGTTGGTATCGGGGAGCAGAGATTAAACAAACACACCGGATGTGGAGACGCGGTGAGGACAAGTAACCAGTATTTCTTCACAGGGGGGACAAGGGGAGGCAAGACCGTGTTGATATTTGGTTTTCAACCCCATACGAACGAAAACTGGACTTCACCTGTGCGATCGCGTACTCTTTCGTCAACACTGCGAGTCAAGGCTGCGAGTCTAAAATGTCAACAGAACCCAGACTGGCAACTGCTATCGTATCGAGTCCGGAGAATTCGTTACAATTAAACGCGATCGCACTTCTTCCCCCCTAGCTCGCTTCATAGTGAACGATATAAGTATTCAACCGAACTCGATATCACTTCCCACTTCCCTCGTTGCACTGCTTGGTCTTCCTTACCGGTCATGCTCATGCGTTCTCGGGACGACTCTCGACGGAGAGTTGCACGGGACTCGGAGGTGGGGACTGCTGCTTCAATTCATCGACTTTGAGCAAGATTAAGTACTCGTAAAAAGCTTGCAAGGTACACCATGCAAAACCAGCTTTACCATCGAGAATTCCACCCAAAATAAAATACATATACAGAAATCGAACCAAAGGTCTTAAAGGCAAACGTAGAGATAAATCTTTGAGCGCTCGTCGTCGTTCGACTTCCGAACTTCCCCAAAATAAATGTTTCCAGTTTACGCTTCCTTCTCTAAGTTGATGTAAGGTTTCGGCAGCTTCATCACTAGAATAACGATTGTGTTTCTCGATCCAGCGACTTAAACCTTTGCTACAGGTATAGTGAGGATATGTTTCTTTGAGAAAACCTGTGGGACCGTCGCACACTTCTCGTTCTGTATGACCGTAATCGTCGAACCAAACCCGATCTTTGCGAAATAGCCGCAATTGGTAGCGAGGATATTGGGTAGATCGACGAATCCACCGGTTCATGAACATGACTCTTTCTGCGGCGTAGTAACCGATATTACGATCGCTGTTCGTCGCCTCTAAACACTCTTGAAAGAGTTCGGGAGTCATCCGTTCGTCTGCTTCTAAGATGTAGACCCATTCGTGCTTTGCTTGAATCGATCGCAGCATCCAAGTCCGTTGCTTACCGTGAGTTTCAAACGGATGCCGAACGACTCGAACCGGATAGCGGCTGGCAATCTCTGTTGTACGATCGGTACTACACGAATCCACAACAATAATGTCATCAGAAAGTTGGGCCGATTCAATACACGCGGCAATATCGAGTTCTTCGTTGTAGGTGAGGATATAAATTGAGAACATAGCCAGCCGGAACGCTAAATTTCGTTGAATAAAGTGGTTTCCAGGCTCCCAAGCCTAGAGATGGGATTGAATGGCGATCGAAGGATTTTAAAGTCATCGTCAAATCAATGCTTTTACCACTCGATCGCCTTTTTGCACCCCAATTTATAACTAACCGTATCAATTTGCAGCCAGAGCGAATTTGCTTTAGGGTCGCTAAAGTTTAAACGATCGCCGATTTGTTTGGATTTTTGGTTCGCAGCGCGTGGATTCTTGTTGAAAAGAGCCGTTTCGCTCTACCCATAGAACCCGCGCACCTGAAGCTTAATATTTCCAACTTAACTCAAACTTAACCCATCGGGGCTTGGCGAGAGACTCGAGGCGAACCGCCGAGCATCCCTCTGAGTCCAGTCCAACCAATGACAATATAACCAGCCGCTAATAACCAACTGCTCAATCCAACGCGCAAACTCGACTTCCAGCTTGTCAAACGAGTCTGTTTCTCTAGGTTTTGCCGTTGTTCGAGAATTTGAGTTTCGAGTTGAGCGGGTAAGGCTTGGGCTTGCTCTTCGAGAAACTCATCCAAAACTCGGGGATTGGTTTTGGACTCTTCGAGTACGGCTTTAATCTCTGGGGGGAGCTGCTCGTTTGCAAGAGCTTCATTGAGTTGCTCTTCATTTTCGAGTAAGGTCCCAATTTGCTGTCTGAGAGCTTCTTTTCTCTGTTCGATTTGCTGTTGAAAGTTTTCGCTGCCGAGTTGGGTCTCGAGTTGAGTTTCGGCTTGTTGCGTCTGCTGGTCGATTCGAGCGAGTTGTTGGGTGCTCGCACGGTTCACATCGATAATGTGAAGAGGAGCGAGGACGAAGAAAATAAACCCTAAGATGCTTGAGAGAATTAAAGCCCAAAACCGCAAGTCCAGTAACTTATTGTGAGGGGGAGCGGCATTGGTGGTCGTTGCATCGATCCAGTCGCCGGCAAATAGCATTGCTAACCCCATCAAGGCGATAATTCCTTTATCGACAAGTTGGGTTAAGACTCGGATTCGCCACCCCAAGTCCAAAAACTGATAGGGAAGCGGCTCGACTAACACATCGAGCAAGTAAGACAGAAGCAGAATTATTCCGACCCATTTCAGGGCTAAGGCAGCTAGAGAAGAAGGTTGACGACGTGTCGCTTTCATAAGTCTAAAAGTGATGTGGAAACTCAGTCACAAAGTGCGCTCGCAAGAAACCGCGTACGGAAGCTATCTCGACAGAAGGTACAATCGCACCTTCCACAGATTGGGCTATTTCCCGCGCTGTGGACGGGAGGCGCGTGACCGGTTTATGAGTCTATATCCAACTTAGCCCATCCGACGGCGCAATCGGGCGCGGAGGTCGAGTCAAACTAAAACGTCTCCTCGGTTCTCTGGCTCTTTTACGTTATTGAGACTTTTATTAATTTTTGTAACAATTTGAAAGAGTTTAAATTAGACTGTCCTCAATTTTCAAAAGGGTAGGATATTGAGTTGGTCGCCACGATTTCTAGAACGGCGCAGTTTGTTCGGTCCTAAAATTGAATGAAGCCTCTATCTGCAGGGCGTTCTCGGGAACTTCTATCTACAACTGTTTACCAGCTAGCATGCTTTAATACAAAATGTCAATAAACAGGCTTAAATCGGGTCGCTCCAAGTTAGGATCGAAGTAGATTATGTATTGGGTTTGACAGAAAACCCTACAACCTATGAGTACCTTCTGGAAATCTCAAATTGCTAAAGTTCGTCAGGGGTTGCGTCGTCTCGTGCGGATTCAACCGTTTCGCGCTCTAATTCGTATATCTTATGATTTTTACCAAGCGCAGGCGATTTTGAGCGACAGACCGCTGATGAAGCCCCACCCGACCCGATCGCCTCAAAAACAGCATAGTTAAAGAAAATTAAACGGGGGTGGAAAATCCCATCGCTGTTTTCACGCGAGTTAGGGTTGCCATGGCGATCGTCTCTGCCTTCTCTCGCCCTTGATGCAACACCGACTCCAGATAAGGGCGATCGTCCACGATCTCTTTATACTTTTCCTGAATCGGTTCGAGGGCTGCCACCGTTGTCTCGGTTAATAAGGGTTTGAACTGACCCCAACCCATATCCTGACATTCGGCAGCCACGGCTTCCTTTGTTTTGCCCGAAAGCAGCATATATAGCGTCAGTAAATTGTGGCATTCGGGACGCTCGGAATTGTCGAACTCCAAACCGCGAACCGGATCGGTTTTGCAGCGCTTAATTTTTTTGACGATCGTGTCTGGGGGGTCGAGTAAATTAATTCGGCTCATTTCCGAAGGATCGGATTTGGACATTTTACTCGTACCGTCGGTTAAACTCATCACCCGCGCGCCGTCTTGGCGAATCAGGGGTTCGGGGAGTTTAAGGATCGGATTTTCCGGGTCGCCAAAGCGATCGTTGAGGCGGATAACCAAATCCCGTGTCAGTTCCAGATGTTGCTTTTGGTCTTCTCCCACCGGAACTTTATCCGCATCGTAGAGCAAAATATCCGCCGCCATCAGCACCGGGTAGTCCAACAAACCCACCCCAACATTTTCTCCCTGCTTAATGGCTTTTTCTTTAAACTGAATCATTCCCTGCAACCAATTGAGGGGTGTAATGCAATTGAGCAGCCAGGTAAGTTCGCTGTGAGCGGAGACATGAGATTGAATGAAAATATTCGCGTGTTCGAGATCGATGCCGCAAGCGAGATACAAAGCGGCAATTTTGTAGCTATTCGCCGCGAGAATCGCCGGGTTGTGAGGGACGGTAATCGCGTGCAAATCGACCACGCAGAAGAAATTTTCGTATTCACTTTGGCCCGCCACCCAGTTACGAATGGCTCCCAGGTAATTTCCAAGATGAAGGTTGCCAGTGGGTTGGACTCCGGAAAGAACGCGCTGTTTGGTCATAGTATCTATTCGATCGCCCCTCGCTCTACAAATACCCTTTTTGGGAATGCCGCAACGGACAAACGCCTGTAGGGTTGGGCTGTTGTCGATCTCCCAGGGCGATCGGGCAACTGGGAAAATGAATAAAGATCTCAGACACTCGGGAGGTTCCGAGAATATGCTTACTCAGTATACAAAGTTTCGCTTCAAAGTTTTGCTCTTTTTCTCTCTCCAACCCGATCTCGATCGCCAACCGCCAAAAAAACGATCGAAATTAAAGAGGAGGACGATACGCACGCCCTCCCACTTCAAAGTCAACAAAATTCCTCAAACAGCAGAGAACTTAATTCAACATTAAATTACTTCAACATCAACGCCACTTCTTTGGCGAAGTAGGTCAAAATCAGATCGGCTCCGGCACGCTTGATGCTGGTTAGGGTTTCGAGAATCACTTTTTTCTCATCAATCCAGCCCATTTGACCGGCAGCTTTAATCATGGCGTACTCGCCGCTAACGTTGTAGGCCGCAACGGGGACATCTGTAGCATCGCTCACCAGGCGGATGATGTCGAGATAGGGAAGAGCGGGTTTGACCATCACCATATCCGCACCTTCTTCGATATCGAGCATTACTTCTTTGAGGGCTTCTCGAGAATTCGCCGGGTCCATCTGATAGGTCTTTTTATCTCCGGATTTAGGGGCAGAATCCAAGGCATCGCGGAAAGGCCCGTAGTAAGCCGAAGCGTATTTGGCAGAGTATGCGAGAATACCCACATTGGTGTACCCGGCTGCGTCGAGAGACTCGCGAATGGCTCCAATTCGACCGTCCATCATATCGGAAGGGGCAACCATGTCTGCACCAGCAGCGGCCTGAGAGACTGCCATTTTCGCTAACACTTCCACCGTCGGATCGTTGAGGATCGTGCCATCTTCGCCAAGCAACCCGTCATGACCGTGACTGGTGAAGGGATCGAGAGCGATATCGGTGATGACGGTAATATCGGGAACTTCTTGCTTAATGGCTGCAACGGTGCGCTGAACCAATCCGTCTCGATTGTAGCTTTCGGTGCCGGTTTCGTCTTTTTTGCTTTCGGGAACCACTGGAAACAGGGCGATCGCTTGAATTCCCAATTGATATACATCCGCGATTTCTGCCAGTAGCAAGTCGAGAGAGAAGCGATAGCACCCTGGCATTGAGGCGACTTCAACTTTTTGATTTTCCCCTTCTGTCACGAACATGGGATAGATTAGATCGTTCGCACTCAAGTGGGTTTCCCGAACCATCTCCCGAAGAGCGGAAGTACGACGCAGGCGACGGGGACGATAGCGCAGAGAGAGGGAGTTAGAGTCGGCTGGTGACATAAGATTTTAGGGAATATTATTAAAGGGATGTTCGCACGAAAAATTAGACTTTTTATTTTACCCCATTGGGTGCAGTTTGCTCGAGAATGTCCTTAATATGCCCAATTCAACTCTTGTTGTTTTCTCGAACGATTTTCTCAAACAAACTTTAAAATCTAACGTTAATATCTTTGCTGTTACTTCACCCAATTGATTCAAGAATTTTAGATACTAGAAGCAATCCGGAAAATGCATCCTAAACCCCTTGGAGACCTAGTTTAATTTCAAGGGGTTTTCCTTATCTCAAGTCAATTGCCTTATTTTTTAATATATATAGCGGTTCTCACACTCATGAGGTACAGAGTTTCTGGGTTGAGAGAATAGTTACTAGGGAATAGAATTTGGGTGAACCTCTCAAAGCACGAGAATTGCTATGATAATTTTATATTTTCAAAATAAAATTTATATTATTATTTAATAGTGTCGTGTAAATTAAAAATATTTCCACACAAAAAACGGTTAATTTTTTTAAGCCCTAAATTATTACGTCAACGCTGAGAATATAAGGCGATCGTACGTAGGTTTTATCTTTACAAAAGTTTTCTATCGAATTACTTTGGGCGAAAAGTGAGTACTGGGCTAAACCCCTTACTCCTGTGCTACCCTATGTAAAAGATCGACACGATACACCAATGGGTAAGGTTCTCGTTCTGAACGCTTCCTACGAACCACTCAATATTACGAGCTGGCGACGGGCTATCGTTCTCGTGATTAAAGGTAAAGCAGAAGGGGTAGAACATAACGGCAAATATATTTATGCCAATTTACCGATGCCGAGTGTAATTCGATTGCGCTACTACGTTCGAGTTCCTTATAAAGAAATTCCCCTGACGCGCCGCAATATCTTTTATCGGGATGCTCAAACTTGTCAATACTGTCATTATACCGGTGATGCATTAACTCTCGATCACGTTCACCCCCGCTCTCGTGGCGGGGGTGATAGTTGGGAGAATTTAGTGACAGCTTGCGTGCGTTGCAATGTGAAAAAAGGTAACCGCACGCCAAAAGAAGCAAATATGCCTTTGGGAAAAATCCCGCGCAAGCCCCATAGTAGTTTGTATTTTGAAGTGAGCAAGCATCTCAAGAGAGGCATTCATCCCGAGTGGCAGAAGTACGTCATCGGTATCTAACCTAAATATTTTAGATCTCGAATCGAGCCGTCGTATCGCTAATAATATTGGGAGGTTTTGGGCTATGAGATGTTTGGGCAATCGGAATTTCAATGCAAAACTCTGTGCCTTGTCCGGGGTCCGACGCACACCGCAAAGTACCGCCGTGTCTTTCTACAACTATCTGATAACTAATCGATAGCCCTAATCCCGTTCCTTCACCAACAGGCTTTGTGGTAAAAAATGGATCGAATATGCGTTTTTGGATATCTGAGGTCATTCCCAACCCGTTGTCTGAAATTCCGATCCGGACTCGATTTGAATGGACAACTTCCGTACGAATTTGAATGGTTGGGGGTTTAGATGAGCAATTGGAATTTGGAATGTTGACGGTCGAACATTGTGGGTGGCTGCTCAGAGGTAAGGCATCAATTGCATTCACCAACAGATTCATAAAAACTTGATTGAGTTGTCCGACATAACATTCGATCGCATGAAGATCTCCATAGTTTTTGACTAGAGTAATTTGTTTCTCATCGATTTTATGCTGGAGGATGAGTAACGTGCTATCAATACCTTCATGAAGATCGACGATTTTACAATCGGCTTCGTCAAATCGAGAAAAGTTTCGCAAGCTCAAAACTAAATTTTTGATTCGATCGCTCCCCTCTCGAACGGATGATAAAACCTTGGGTAAATCATCACAAATAAAGCTTAGATCGATATCTTCTATTGTCTCGATTATCTCTGAGTCTGGATTTGGATATTTCTGTTGGTATAGTTTTAATATTTGAAATAGTTCTTGAGTATAGTCACTGATATAATTTATATTACCGTGGATAAAGTTGATGGGATTATTAATTTCGTGGGCAATTCCAGCGACTAATTGCCCTAGTCCAGACATTTTTTCATGATGAATGAGTTGAGCTTGAGTGTTTTTGAGATGCTCCAATGCTGTTGAAAGTTCGGCAGTTCGTTCCTCAACTCGACGTTCGAGTTCATCTTTATGGGCGATCGCTCGTTCGGCTTCCTGTCGTTTCAATAAATTAAAATAGGCAGTAGAATGATAGCGAATTCGCGCGACGAGTTCGATAGGATCGGGTAGCTTGACTAAGTAGTCATTTGCTCCTGTCGCAAAGGCTTCCGCTTTAATCGTTGCTTCTTCTTTAGAAGACATCATAATGATGGGAATTTGCTGAGTTTCTGGATTAGTACGAAAAAGTCTTAATAAGACTAATCCATCAATTTCAGGCATGATTAAATCTTGCAAAATAACGCTTGGAGCTAGTTCTTCTGCAATAGAAATGGCTTGTGCTGGATTGGTACAAGAGCAAAATTTAATATCTTGTTCTGCAGCTAGTAAACGACGCACGGATTCTCCAACAATAGGTTGGTCGTCTATCAGTAAAACAGTAATGAGTTGTTTACTTGTGGATAAACTATTTTTGAATAGTTCGGTCTTTACTTTTGAATTTTCAAGCTTGTCGAATGATTTAGAACAAACAAAATCAGGACTCTTAAGCCATTTTGACTCTAAGAGATTTTCGTTAGAAATAAATGACTGCATAATTGAGTAAGAATGAAAATAATTGAATAAAATATAAACCGCTCTTCTTCTAGGGTAACAAAAAAAATACAATCGTCTATTCGGAGATATACGTAGAGATAGTATAAAATTTACATAAAGTTTTCATATTACAATCTAAATCAAATAGAAAAAATAAGCTTCGATCGAAAAGAGAAACTTTCTAATTTCTAAAACTTAAATTCTAGTTTTTATGGCGACCTGGCTTAGCTAAAGCCCAGTTAGTCACCAATTAAATCAATTGTTGCATTTAATAAACGATCGTCCTGGAAGCTACTTTTTGTTAAATAATAATTGGCCCCTGCCTCTAGACCAGCAAGTCGATCTTCTTCACGATCTTTGTAGGAAATTATAATAATGGGTATAGATTTAAGTCGAGGATGGCTTTTAATTTGACGAACCAACTCTATCCCATTCATTCGAGGCATATCAATATCTGAAATAACTAAGTCGTAGTTTCTCATTTGAACAGCATTCCATCCTTCCATTCCATCAACTGCTAAATCGACTTGATATCCATGATTTTCTAGAAGCTTTCGCTCCATTTCTCTAACAGTAATTGAATCATCGATTGCTAAAATCTTTTTGCGATTTTGAGTTGTATTTTTAGTTTTATCTTGCTGAATGAGGCTTAAGCTTCCACCTGATATTAGACGATCGATCGAACGCACTAAATCGGAAACATCGACAATTAAAATAGGAGAACCATCGTCTGTTATAGCCGCCGCACTAATATCGGGAACCTTACCCAGACGAGGATCTAGGGGTCGAACGACCAAATCTCGCTCTCCGATAAATCGATCGACCACCAACCCGTAAGAGTGGTTTCGTTCGCCCAGAACTACGATCGATAGAAATTCCTCTTCCTCTTGAGAGGATGGAGGCAGCTCCAAAACTTGGCGAGCGGAAACCAGTCCGATATTGCGATTGTCTACCGTCACGTAATGTTGATTCTCGATCGCAAAAATCTCATCTCGACAAACCATTAAAATGCGATCGATTCGCGTTAATCCAAAGGCATAGGGTTCGCCAGAAATCTCAACTAATAATGCACGAATGACAGATAGCGTTAGAGGCAGTTGAAATTGAAAAATAACGCCTCGCTCGGGTCGCGCAGTTGCTCGTAAAAGACCTCCGACTTCCTGCACCATATTTTTGGCGATATCCAAACCGACCCCTCTACCTGACATTTCCGTAACGCGATCCGTCGTAGAAAATCCAGGTAGAAACAGAAACTCCATCAACTCATTTTCTGTGAGTCGAGCGACCATTTCTGGGTCGAGTTTTTGTTTGCTCGCGATCGCTTGACGCAGATCTTCTAAATCGATGCCTCGACCATCATCCTCAACGCAAATTGAGAGCATCCCCGCTCGATGAAAAGCTTCCAAACGGATCGTCCCCACTTCGGGTTTGCCTCTAGCTCGCCGCTCGTCGGGAAGCTCGATTCCATGGGCGATCGCGTTTCGTAACGTATGAGTTAGAGGAGCTTCGAGTTTTTCCAAAATATCTCGATCGACCTGTGTAGATTCGCCGATAATTTCCAATCGGACTTGCTTGCCGAGTTGTCGGGCTAAATCTCGAACCATGCGCCCAAAACCCTTCACCCCATCGCCAAAAGGACGCATATGACTGGCAATGACTTCGCGATAAAGGTTTTCAGACAGGTTGGCAACCCGACGGGAGAATAGATCGAGTTCGTTGAGGCGATCGTCTAATATCTCTTGACAGTCGTGTAACTTTTGCTGTGCGTTGTTGAGCGCTTCTGCATCAAATCGAGCTGACAAGCCATCGGTGGAGGATTCGTGTAAATGCTCTAAGATCTGCCCTAACTCCCGCTGACGCTGCTTGAGTTGGAGGAGCGAATTGGCAAACGGTTGCAGCCAATTCGCTTCCACAAGAGATTCCCCTGCCAAACCCATGATTTTGTTAAGGTTGCTCGCACTGACGCGCACAACTCGTTCTGGGACCCTTACCCTTGGGGGAGATCGACGATCGAGCTGGGGCTTCTCTTTCGCCACTTCGATCTTTTCTTCTGGAACGATCGGTATTTGCTTGATGGAGGTTCTGGGGTTAAGGGGTTTGAAAGAGTTGCTTGCTGACTCGATGGCGGTGGGTTGGCAATCGCTGCCATGCAAGCGAGCTGACGATCGATATCTCGAGTGCGATCGCGAAGCCACCCATCTAGCTCTGCTTCTGGAATTTGGCTCAAGTTCAGAAGCCAATCGACGCTTTCGAGCAACTCATCAATCTGCGATGTTTGCAACTCAATTTTTTGAGTCTGAACGGCGACAAAACAATCTTCCATCCCGTGAGCGATCTGAACTGCCGCTTCAATTTGTACGATCCGAGCGGCTCCTTTGATGGCATGAGCAGCGCGCATTAACGATTCCGAAAGAGATGATAAATCCAAATTATCCCTCTCTAGCTCTCCTCGAGATCGGGCTTCCAAAGCGAGGAGATTTTCGTTTAAGATGGCAGCTCGCTCTTCAACTTCCATATGGAACAAATCCAGCATGGAAAAATTGCTCAGATCGGGTTCGTTGCTAGTCATGTTGCTTTTGGATTTGTAGATAGTCCATTGGCTATAGAAATGAAGTGATTCGAGGGGTCGTACCTATCCCTTAGAAGAGTTTACGATCGAGAGCGTCAAATAATAAGTCATCGTTTAAGTAACTTACTTTTCTGTCTTTAAGATTAAATATTCCTTTAATGTAACTATTAGTTAGATTATGAGTGGTGACAGTCAGTTCTTGAATCTCATCTTGACAGCAGCGATAAGTCTGACTAACTTCATCGACCTGAAACATCCATATCTTTGATTCTTTTTCTAAAACTATCGTCCGCTCGTATTGTTTTGTTTCTATCGAAATCAAAGATTTGATATTTTTCGAATATGAATCGATTTTTCTAGTCTCTCGGTTTACTTGTACTGCTTCTTTTGGACTTTCAATTCCCAGGAATTTACTCAAAGAAATACACGGAATAATTTCACCATGAATATTTGCAATCCCGAGTAAAATCTCATTGCTCCGGTGAGGTAAGGTGCGAACGATACAAGGCCGCGTAACTTCTTTAAACACAGAAGCACGTAGAGCCAGCCATTCTCGACCTAGGCGAAATACGATCGCCAAAACTGTCGATCGATCGCTTCTCGCATCAATTTTTTCGTCCTTTTGAGCCAGTAAATTAGTCCACTCCTGGAGATAGCCTGAGGGTGCTTCTCGCTCGAGCAAGTTGCGACCGGATGTCGAATAAACAGGACAGTTACGGCAATGTACGAAAGTTTTGAGTTCTAGGCAAGAACGATCGCCGCACACACCAATTTGGTTCCAGCAGTTATCAGTCATAAATGATGGGAAAACGAGAGGAGTACGATCAAAGTCAGAGGTTTATGCGGTAACTTTAAATCGGGCAATTTCCTTTTTTAATCCTTGAGCTGCTTCGTTTAATTGCTCGATCGCCCCTCGAGTATCGCGAACGGAGTCTGCGGTTTGTTGAGCGGAATCGTTGAGCTGTTCCATCGCACCGCGAATCTGTTGAGCACCTTCCGATTGTGCCTCCATTCCCTGGTTGACCGTTTCAAAACTCGGTGTCAAACTCTGGACTTGTTCGATGACCTGAGCCATTTGCTGGCTAATATTTTGGATATCGCTCACGCCGCGACCGACTTCTTGGGTAAACTTATCCATTTCCATCACTCCTGTAGAAACCGCCAATTGCATCTCTTTAACCATGCTCTCAATTTCAAGAGTGGCAACAGCAGATTGGTCGGCCAGTCGCCGAATTTCTCGCGCTACCACGGCAAAACCCGCACCGTATTCTCCCGCTTTTTCCGCTTCGATGGCTGCGTTGAGGGAGAGTAAGTTGGTTTGGTCGGCCACTTTGGTAATGGTTGTGACTACGGTATTGATATTGTTAGCTTTTTCGCTGATAATTCCCAGCCTAGACGAAATTGAAGTGGTGGCTTCAGCGAGTTGGCGAATGGTTATTTCCATCCGTTCTAAATCTTGCTGACCGCTCGTTGCCGTAATAGCAGTGTTGCCAGCCCTTTCTGCAACCTGTTCCATGGTTTGAGTCAGTTGTGCGGAGGTGACGGCAATTTCTTGAGCGGTTGCTGTAATCTGACTGGTGGATGCGACCTGGTCGGTAATTGTGATTTCGAGCTGCTTGCTTGTGGAGGCAATTTGCGTAGTGGAACTGGTAACCTGAAGCCCTGACTGTCTGACTTGGGAAATCAGAGTATTTAAACTTTGCGTCATGTTTTTGAGGGCGCCGAGTAATTGCCCGACTTCATCGGTCGAAGTAATTTCAATGGGGTAAGTCAGATCGCCATCGGAAACCCGTTCTGTCACTTCTGCGGCTTGACCCAGAGAATTTCTAATGATGCGGGAAATTGAGAAAGAAATGAATAGACCGATCGCAATAATGAGCAGGGTGCTTCCCCAACTGACAAATGCCGCAAATTTTTGCGCTCGATCGGCAATTTGTTGCTTTTGTAATAGAGTATCTTCTTCGGCTTGTTGAATTTTATCGAGTTGGGCTTGGAGTCGTTCGATATACTGCGCTCCCTCTCCAGAAATGACGCGATTTTTAGCTTCTTGTTCTTTGCCTGCTTGTCTCAGTTCGATTACTTCTGCCATATAGTTGATATACGATTCGATCGTCGTTTCCAACTCATTAAGGCGTATTGTTTGAACTTCGTTATCTATCGTCGATCTCAAAAAATAAAGCTCGTTATCAATTTTTTGAGTTGCATTATTGTAAGGGACGAGAAATTCTTGTCTTCCTGTATATAAAAAACCACGTTTTCCCGTTTCGGCCTCCAGTAAAGTTTTCTCTAGCTCTTCGAGTTCGGTCTGAATATCATGAGTCATCACAATTCGGTTTAGAGCACTCACAAAACTTATCTTACTCCATTGAGAAATAGAGGTGCTCAAAGCTATTAAAATTGACACCGTTCCAATCCCCAGCCACAAAATCTGATTGATTTTTAGCGTTCTTATTTTATTAGTCATTATTGAAGTTTATATATTTTTGTAGAAATTTGAACGATCTCCATTAAACCCGCGAGATTCTTAAACTCTATTTTCGATTGAATAAACAATTATAACTGCTAACTCTAGAGAACAAATAAAAGGCATAGACATCATAGCTTTCTATCAATTGTTATGCAGAATATATTTCTTTAGCTCGATCGTCAATTTGCAACAAGTAACCGACAAATTTAATATTTTTCTAGATCGTATTTTTGGGTACAGATTAAAAATTTATGTTTCTGGTAAAATCAAAATCAAAATCTTGAAGAATGTCGACCCAGACAAGGTAGATGCGCCACATTAAAGCCTTCGATATTCAGCAGCGGAGTTGTCTTTTTTTCGCCATGAGAGATATTAACCTCGACTTTTTTAATTCGGTTAGACAATCGAAGATGGCAATTTTAGCGTTATGAAAGTAAATTCCGAATGAGTCGAAACTTTTGATGCTTCCACAATCTTAGCATTGACTTGTCTGGTCTGAAATTTGACCGAATTTACCCGAAAAATCGCTTGAATTACATATATTTATGTTTGATGCGATTGAGTGAATCGACGATATCGTTGGCGGAGAACGTTCGCCCCAGCGATATCGCCGCGTCCTTCTTGGAGAAGTGCCAAATAAACAAGGCAGATGCAACGCTCGGGATCGAGATAAAGAGCCTTTTGGAAGCATTGCTCGGCTTGTTCGTCACATCCTTTCGATTGATAGATTTCTCCGAGAAGCACGTAGGTAGAAGCACTAGTCGGGTTTTGCTGCAAGTACAGCTCGCACAGGGCGATCGCATCTTGAACCTCTCCCCAATTTGCCAGTTGTCTCGCCCGTTCGATAGGGGATTCAGAATTGGATGCAATGGTTTTTGTGATGTGTTTTGTGATGTGTTTTGTTGTGTCTTTTGCGTGTTGTCGGACTTTTTTTCCTAAAGGTTCGACTTTCGTGTCTGTTTGGAGGGTTTTTGTGACTTTTTGGTAGGCAAAAGCCCGAGGAGTACTGTAAAGGACAAACCCACTGGCAGCCAAGGATGCAGTTTCGGCATATCCGACAAAAAGCAAACCCCGTGGTGCGAGCAAACGCGAAAGAATTTGCCTGGCGCGCTTGCGGGCGGATGGACTGAAGTAAATCAGTAAATTGCGACAAAAGATAATATTGTAGGGCTGGCGATCGTAATAGACTGTGGGGTCTAGGAGATTGCCGTGGCTGAAGCGAACGGTCTGGCGAACGAAGTCGCGAACCCTCTCACCATCAGGGGTTTGCTCGAAGTAGCGCTGCCGTTGGGGACCGTATCCCTCTCGAAAGGAGTAACGACTGTAGAGGGCCTGTTTGGCTTTGGTTAAGGCAACTTGACTCAGATCGATCGCATCAATTTGAATTTGAGATGCCATCAATCCAGCATCCATAAGAGCGATCGCGATCGAATACGGTTCTTCTCCTGTAGAGCAGGGAACGCTCAACACGCGAAAGATGCGGTTCGTTCCCTCCCTGCAAGCGAGGGAGGATACAAAGTCGCGCAGAAAATTGAACGATTCCCGGTGTCGAAAAAACCAAGTTTCGGGAATGACGAGATACTCAATTAACGCATCGAGTTCTCTTCGTGAAGTTTGCAAGTATTTGAGATAGGTTCGATCGTCCCTCATTCCACAGGCCTTCATACGTCGGGCGATGGCGTTGGCAATCGCTCTAGTTCCGATGGCTTCGGGATTGAAACCCATTTTTTGAGTCAAAAAAGTCTTTATTTCCCATTGCTCTTGGCGTTGAGAATTATTCAACACGCTTCACCTCCAAGGGCAAGAGTTCAACTCGATCGCGAAAAGGTAATAAATTTTCTAAGCTAATGCATTGGATCGTTCCTCGATCGTCGACGATCGTTTTTCCCAGGTACGGAGCATTTTCGAGTTGCATTCCCTGATGGACGCACTGACTTTCCGATAGCGTTAGTGCTTCCGTCATTCCTTCAGCAATAATACCGAGGCAATAGAGGGTTCGGGCAACGTCCCGATACTCAACGATCGCAATGCGCGTGCTTAAGGTACAACGACTGGGACTCCCGCATATTAATTGACTCAAATCGAGAACGGGAAGCATCGTCATTCGATAGTTCAAGACACCCGCAACGCAATCTGGTGCTTGGGGAACGCGACGCAGGGAAACCATGGGGATGACTTCAATGACATGAGAACAGTCGAGGGCATAACGTTCTTTCCCGACATAGAAAATCAACATCAACATTCGTTTTTCCCGATCTGTTTTCCGTAATTTCTGAGACTCAGTTCCAACATAACAATTCACACTGTCTCAGTCAGTGATTGAAAAGCGCTCGAACGGCAATGAAATCAACAAACTTTCCGGAACAGACGGGCGCAGTCTTGAAAAACGGATTGCAGCATCTAGATCGAAAATCCTTGGCACGTCAAAGTTTTTATTATGGTTGGTTCATCAAATCCTGAAGGTTTACCCGATCGCAATTTGCGATATTCTTCCTCCACCCTAAACAATGCACCCTCCCTTGGAGAGGCGACAATTGCGGGCGATCGACAGCCATCGAAGTCGCAAGTTGCGTCCCCGAATGAAAAATGCAAAAGTCAATCGTTACCGCTCGCTCAACAATTCCCCCATAGCAGTCGGGAAAAAACCGCCAGAGAATCTCAAGCGAACGATCTAGACAATAGCCCCCTACACTTGAGTCCGAACGTCCGGCGTTGGTTAACCACCACGCTGGCGATTACCCTGACGGGTTATTCCGTTCGCGAAGTTTTGCGCCGAGTCGAACCGGAAACACCACCGCCCGATAACACGGCCGAACGCCAATCGACACCAGAAGTCGCTGTTGAAATCGAACCGAATATCGCTGCACCTGAAGCCTGGGTACACCCACTCGAAGTGGTAGTCAAACCCGGTTGGCAACAACTGAGCGATCGCGCGCGCGCGCTGCCGAAATTGCAACAACACGCTCGCGATCGCATTGCGGCACATATCGAGTTGAACGCTTTCAATCTCTTGCAAAACGCCTATACCCAAGCCGAACAGCGCAATTTTGCCACAGCTTTAACCGTACTCGCCCAAATTCCCGAAGGCACCTCGGCGTACGCCCAAGCCCAAATCAAAATCGTCGAATATACCGAATATCAAAACATTCAAGCAAACGTGTGGCTGCGTCAAGCCGAGGCCCTAGCCAAGATCGAAGATTTTGCTCGAGCACAGGTATACCTCACCCAAATCCCCGAAAGTGTATCGGCATACTCCACGGCCCGCACCAAAATGACCGAGTACGCCCAAAAGCAAGAGACTCAGGCAAATTCCTGGCTGGGGCAGGCATCGATGCTGGCATCGGAAGGGAATTTTTCCAGCGCCATCGCTTATTTAAACCGCGTTCCCCTGGGGACTCCGGCATACACCACGGCAAAAGAAAAAATCGCCGAGTACAGCCAGCAGCAGCAACGTTTCCAAGCGCTAAAGCCCACTCAAGGCGATTTGAATTCGTAGCCGATCGCACGAGGCAAGGTCAATAGACAATTGACAACGAAAAATCGGTATTTGAAACGGGGAAGAGGGTCGGGGGGAATGGTTACTCTCTCCCTTGTCTCCCTTGTCTCCCTTGTCTCC
>NZ_JADEXN010000028.1 GCF_015207075.1 Zarconia navalis LEGE 11467 | reverse complement strand
GTATAAATATCATAAATACGATAAGAAGCAAGTTTTAATGTAGACCAGAGAAGTACTATTCTCTGGTATCCGCACAGAGGGAAGGGGAGTGAGGGTTCGGGGTTGAGAAAGGCAACAGGCAATAGGTAAAAGTGGAGAAGCGTTGAGATGGAGACGCGAGGCAAAGATGCGGGGTTGGGAGACGGGAAGACTCTTCCGCTAAAAACAATTCCGAATTCCGAATTCAAAACTCCGAATTCCTTCAATAGACTCGTCGGGAATCTTTCTCTACAATCGAATAACGTCGGGCTAGCTGTTGAATGAGGTCGAAAAGGCAGATGCACGAAAATTTACCCATTGAAATTCCGCGCGATCGCATTGCTGCGTTCTGTCGGCAGTATCATATTCGGAAACTGTCTCTTTTCGGGTCGGTTTTGCGGGAGGATTTTACCCCCAATAGCGATGTGGATTTCTTGGTCGAATTTGAACCCGATAACGTTCCGGGTTTGCTCCGTTTAGCTGGGATGGAAATCGAATTGTCAGAGATTGTGGGAAGAAAAGCCGATTTGCGAACCCCATTTGATTTGAGCCGTTATTTTCGTCAGGAGGTTTTGGATTCGGCTATGGTGCAATATGTCCGAGAGCGATAAGACAATTGGAGAGAGTTTGTAAAGCAGACGTTAAAAAGACACCCATCTATGACCGACCCCTTGCAGCCCCAATTTACAGAAGTTGTTACCCTGATTAAAACGGCTCGACAAAAAGTCATCGCCACCACCAATCGGGAGCTAATCGAGCTGTATTGGAGCATTGGCAGGTATATTAGCCAGCGTCTGGCCACGAGTGAATGGGGGCAAAAGACGATCGAACAACTCGCAGCATTCATCCAAACTCAAGAACCCGGTATCAAGGGGTTTGAAAAGCGCAACCTCTACAGAATGCGCCAATTTTACGAAACCTATCCCGATGCTGAAATTGTGTCGTCACTGCTGACACAATTGAGTTGGACTCATCATTCCATCCTCATCTCGCGCTGTAAATCCGAAGCCGAACGCCTTTTCTACCTCGAACTGGCAACGACCGAACGCTACAGCACTCGCGAACTCGACCGTCAAATCAACAGTGGCATTTACGAGCGCACTCGCCTTGCCGAAGCTAAACTCCCGGAACGCAGCCACTCCAAACCGCTCTCTGGTGTCTTTCGCGATAGTTACGTCCTGGATTTTCTCAACTTGCCGTCCCACCACTCGGAAAACGATCTGAAAACCTCTCTGGTCTCCTATCTCAAAGAGTTTATCCTGGAATTGGGTCGGGACTTTACGTTTCTCGGACAGGAGTATCGCCTTCAGGTCGGCAACAGCGACTTTTTTGTCGATTTACTCTTTTTCCACCGAGAACTTCAGAGTCTGGTGGCTTTCGAGTTGAAAATCGATAAATTTCGCCCCGAATATCTCGGACAACTCGAATTCTATCTCGAAGTTCTCGATCGCGACATCAAAAAAACGCACGAACATCCCAGCATCGGAGTTTTGCTGTGTCGCGACAAAGATGACGAAGTGGTCGAATACGCTCTGAGCCGCTCTGTGAGTCCGACCGTGGTTGCCGAATACGAGATCGAGCTGATTCCCAAGGAGTTGCTCCGACGCAAACTCAACGAGTTCTACGAATTACTCGCCACCCAAGAGGAGTCGTAAGTTTGATGTCTGAAAGTCAGGGGATGGGGGGAGAGAGTTCGGGGTTCGGAGTTTTGAGGCGCGAAGTTGAAAGAGGCGATAGGCAAGAGTGAAGAGAGGCTTGGGGGTGGAAGTGTTGAGACGGAAAAACGTCGGGAAGACTGGAGAGAGTAGCAAAGATGGAAGATTTGGACGGACGGACAAATGCGGGTGTAGCAGATGAGGTGATGGAAACCCCGGCGACGGGAGGCAATTTGGTAACGCCGAACGCGCAATCCCTCACACTTCGTCGAACGGGAAGACCAGAACGCGAAGGAAATCGTTCCGCACTCCGAATTCCGAATTCCGAACTTGTCCAAAACAACTCCGAACCCCTCACCCCGAACTCCGAACTCATTGCAATGTGGCTGCATGGGAAACCTGCGCTGACCGTCAAGCGTTATGTTTTCTGGGTTGAGGATTTTTTTGAGACCGTTGAGGATAAGCCACTGCATCTGGTGACACTCGACGATCTGCACCGCTGGCAAGATACGTTAGAGCGGTACGCGCCAGCTACGCAGCGAAATGCGATCGCCAGTATCAAGTCTCTCTTCACATTTTGCTTTGAGCTGGGAATACTGCGCTTCAATGTGGGGAAAGCGGTTAAGCCTCCGAAGGTTAAGGATACCCTCAACGAGCGGATTTTGACCGAGACTGAAGTGCAGAAAATGATAGCAATGGAGCCGAACTCCCGCAATGTTGCTATCCTCAAGATGCTTTACTACGGTGCGCTGCGGGTGAGCGAGCTGGTTGCGCTCAAATGGCGGGATGTCTCGGTTCGACCTGAAGGGGGTCAGATTACGGTACACGGCAAAGGTGAAAAGACTCGAATGGTGCTGTTACCTGGACGGGTTTGGGACGAATTGTTGATGCTTCGTGGAGAGGCAAGCGAGAACGATCCGATCTTTCGATCTCGACAGCATAAAAATGGGGGACATCTCGACCCGTCTCGCGTGACTAAGATCGTCCGAGGTGCTGCCAAACGCGCCGAACTCGGTCAGAAGGTTTCTCCGCACTGGCTGAGGCACTGTCACGCATCACACGCACTCGATCGAAATGCTCCGGTTCATCTGATTCGGGATACATTAGGCCATTCGTCGCTGGCGACGACTTCGAGGTATTTGAAGGGGAGACCGAAAGAGTCAAGTGCTACTTTTTTGCCATTGTGACTCTCTTTGTTCTAAAAAAAAGAATTTATTGTCGTATTTTCTGTTTATTTATGGGTCTTTTTGATTCTCTCTCTGAGATTTTCACCAATCAATTGTAACGTATCCTAACGTTTCTCATTTTGAAATAAGTACAAGTAGGTCGTGTTGTCAGCTAAAATAAGATACATAACGGTTAAAATGAGCCATGTTTAAGGGTTAATTTCAGCTCGTTTTTATCTCCATAATGTCAGGTTAGTTAACTTGTGGGTCGTGATATCTCGAAAAAAGACACTAAATTGCTCTGCCTGAAATCGGGAGGAATTTGTGCATTTCCCAACTGTAGAAAGTCATTAATTCAAGAGGAAACAGATAAAGATAATCCAGTCATTACGGGTGAAATAGCCCACATCGTTGCCTATGAACCAGGAGGACCTCGTGGTGATGCTACTTTTCCCAAACAAGAGTTAAACAAACATACCAATCTGATTTTGCTGTGCGGCGATCATCATAAGCTCATTGACTCCCAGCCGAATACTTATAGCATTCGTGTTCTCCAGGCAATGAAGCAAGACCATGAGGCAACAATGCGGAGCTTGCATCAACCGGAGAACGCTGAACCTCCAGTAGCTGTTATAAAAGAGAGCTTACACAGCAGCCTTCTAGCCGTGTCTTATCTCCCTGCTGTCGTCTTTGCGGCTTCCTCTGAATATAACGATCGCCAAAAACACGAAGTCAGAGAACGGATAAAATACCCATCCGATCGTTGGGAATTAACTCCATTTCTTCTGAGAGAGGGGCATCTCTTTGCTTTTCACGATCTACAGGAGGAAGAGAACCCATTCCGTTCGGTCATCTCAAATCGGGATATTCAGATAATTCCTGCTCAAGAACTTTGGAGTTCAGCCGAAGGAAAACGTCGCTATCAAGCTTTACTCAACTACGCTCTCATCAAATATACGACTGGATTAAATCTTCAATATGACCCGGCTCATCGGCGTTATTTCTTCCCTGCGGCTAAAAACAAGGACGAGCGCACCGTGATTTATCGCCCCCTAAATCAAAATCAGTCTAAGCGGAAGGTAGCGTGGCCCCAAAAACAAAAGGCGACTGGAAAAAACAAAAACTTATGGATTCATCTTGCCACCTCTCTCAGATTCCATGAGGTGGCTCCTTTACGATGGTGCTTGAGTATCCGACCCGAACGTCACTTCACATCAGATGGCTGCACTCCTCTGCCACCCAAACAAATTGGTCGTCGTTCGACGCGGCTTAAAGCTCGAATGTATAACCACCCATACTTGAGCGAAGTTCACTTTTGGCGGGATTATCTGAGCCGAGGAAAGCCACAAATTATCCTCAACTTCAGAAATCAATCAGTCGTCATTGATACAACGCAACTCCTTACCTTTGAGATTGAGTGGCCCGGAATTGCAGAAGATACCAAGCCATTTAACAATCAGGTCTGCAACCACGACTTATTCAGTTACAGCGAACTGATGCAAGCGATTGAAGGAGAAGATCGAGATTGCCAAGATACTGATGAGGATGGGGAAGAAGAACTTGATGATGAGTAACGCGATGTGCAACTTAAAGTCCCAAACCCTTTATTTTCCGTTGCCACTGCTTAGAATCGCCAAATGTCGAGTCGCTCAAACCACCTAAATTCAAGACCTCAGAAGAAGTTGCACAAGCCGTGAGTAGTTACTAAATACGATAGTGAGCAAAATTAAGCCACTCAAATTGCATCCTCCGCAACTTACCGCTCAGTTTTTTGACGAGCCAAAGCTTTTATTTGCCGATCGCGGAGAACACAGCAATCCCAAAATCGGGATCGCCCTCTACGGTCCGCAATCGCTCGGAACGAGTCGCCATAAACAGGAAGTCCATATCGGTTTCATCGGCACAGGTGAAGGTATGGCAGCAGCAAAACAGTTTTACGGTGACCTCGCTGATGGGGTTGAGGGAGAGACCAGCCAGATTTCGTTTCCAGGGTGTAAGTCCGATCGTGGATTCCGTTGTGAGTTACGCATGGATGAGAATTTATTCGAGCCTATTACCCGAAAGGAAACCGTTGAGATTCTGGGGATTAAAAAACAGCAAGAACGCTTCAAGCGACTTTTAGAACTCCTCAAAATCAAGTTGGAACTGCTGACGCAGCGAGATTACCCGCTCGATTACATCGTTTTTGTCCCTCCTCACGATATCTTCCAAAAATGTCGCGTTGCGAATTACCGAGTTCAGAAGATTCCTATTCATCGAGACCTCCGACGTGCGTTTAAGGCCCTGGCAATGCAATTTCATAAGCCCACACAAATCCTGCGCGAGACAACAATCGGACTGGTGAATTCTCAACAGCAACTCGACCATCGATCGTGCATCGCCTGGAATCTTTTTACAGGTCTTTACTTTAAGGTCGAAGGGCTACCCTGGTCTCCAGTCGGTTTGACTCCGGGGACTTGCTTTATCGGGATTAGTTTTTTTCGATCGCTCGGCAGTGTGAGTACGTTGAGAAGTAGTGTCGTTCAGGCTTTTGATGAGAACGGTGAGGGATTAGTTCTGCGCGGTCCGAGCTTTCATTGGGACAGTAATAAAGAAGGTAGATCGCCCCATTTACCAGAGGATATGGCACACGAACTACTGCAAATGGTACTCGCTCGCTACCGTAACGAACGGCGACACCTTCCGCGTCGTGTTGTCGTTCACAAAAGTTCTCGGTTTGAGCCAGAAGAGCGATCGGGTTTTGAGAAAGTATTATGCTCCTCTGGAGTCGAACAATACGATCTGGTTTCGCTACGGATGTCTAATGATGTTCGCTTAATTCGTGCAGGTCAGTATCCACCTTTGCGCGGTGCTAGTTTTAACGTCGGAGATATCTCCTATCTCTATACGACCGGCTATATCCCAGAGTTAGGAGGCTATCCACACGGTCACGTCCCTTCCCCGCTTCAGGTTGCAGACCATATTGGGGACACTTCAGATGCTCAAATTAAACAAGAGATTTTATTGCTGACAAAGATGAACTTCAACTCGGCGGACTTTGCGGGTTCGCTTCCCATCGACCTTCGTTTTTCTCGGTTAGTGGGTGATATTTTACGGGAGATTCCCACCGAGCAACGTCCCGAACCGAAATATAAGTATTATATGTAGACTGGCTTTCGATTTATAGACTTTGTCGCCAATCGTGTTACATCCGAAAACACCAAAAATCGACGTTTTCGCACTCTGTAGAATCCGACCGTGTTTTTCGGACGGTTCCCGTCGTCTGGAAGATCGGTTTTCCGTTTGGCGTAAGACACTCTTTTTGGTCGTGCGAAATCCACATGGTTTTCAAGCATCTCCCACATTTCTCACAAGGAGTGTTCGATCTGCTAAACCCAGATTTGCTCGAATTCAAGCAGAGTCAGAGTTTTAATCGGTATTTGGTGCAAATTTTCCGGATGGCAACCTATCGGTTCGTTTAGAATGAGCAAAACCATTGGAGCGATCGCAAACTGAGGTGCCGTCCATGAAACATATCGTTGAATTTCCCATTGAAGGGGGCGGAGCAATTTTAATTGAGGTAGACGAACCTCCTGCCCCCACAGACGATCGCATTGGCATTGGCGATGACGTAGCGCAGAAGGCAAAGCAAAGTTTTGAAGCGGCGATCGGAAAAATTCAGCCCGTAGCCAATGCCATCATCGAAAAAGTGAAGGGTCTCAACGAACCTGCCGACGAGGTCGAAGTGAAGTTCGGATTGAAAATGAGCGGCGAATTAGGAGCCGTGGTGGCCTCGGGGAAAGCCGATGTCAACTACGAAATCACTCTGAAATGGAAGCAATAACTGAAAACTTCGTCTTCTTGTCGTTCTTTCTCTGGATTGACTGACAAACATTGACGAAACTCTTAAACAATCGTTGCGATTGTCTGCTCTCTCATCCTCTTTCTCCCACGGTAACTGCGAACTATGGCATCCCAACTCGAACCTTCCGTTGTTCGGATTTACGCGAACTCTGGCAAAGTCGTCGGTGCAGGTTTCCTGGTTTCCCCGCAACACATCCTCACCTGTGCCCACGTTATCGCCTTTGCGTTAGGGATTCGGGCGGATAGTGCTGAAATGCCATCTGCCGAAGTAAGCGTGGATTTTCCCATTATTACACCAGGCAAAAAGCTCAAAGCCAAAGTCATTTTCTGGTTGCCCGTCAATCCTCGCCAATCGGTCGAAGATATTGCTGGGTTGAAATTGATAAGTCCCCTAGAGGAAGCGCAACCCGCGAGATTGGTAACAGCCGAAGAGCTTTGGGGACATGGTTTTCGCGTTTTGGGATTTCCCGAAGGCAAGTCAAAAGGCGCGTGGGCATCAGGGAGTTTCCGAGGTGGGATTGCGAACGGTTGGGTGCAGCTAGAAGATGTGAAACAATCGGGCTATCGCCTAGAAGAAGGGTTTAGCGGCGCACCGGTTTGGGATGAAGAATTGCAAGGGGTGGTGGGAATGGCGGTGGCGGCAGAGAAGCAGCGCACCGAAGCCAAAGCCGCGTTTATTATTCCGGCAAACGTGCTGGTGTCAGCTTGGGATGTGCTACAGGAACGAGCGATCGCCGCTTGTCCTTATCGAGGGCTGTTCGCATTTCGGGAAGAGGACGCGCGGTTTTTCTTTGGGCGGAAAGTCTTTGCCCAGCAGTTAGTGGCGGCGGTAGAACGACAATCCTTAGTAGCGGTGATTGGTACATCAGGAAGCGGGAAGTCGTCGGTGGTGTTTGCTGGGTTAGTGCCTCAGTTGCGCCAACAAGAAGGTTGGCTGATTCGGGATTTTCGTCCCGGAGATCGCCCGTTTCACAATTTGACGGCTACGTTAGTCTCTTTGCTCGAACCTCAGATGGGCGAAGTCGATCGGTTGGTAGAACTTGAAAAACTGGCGACAGCACTATGCCAAGGGGATGCAGGATTGCCCGATATAGTCTCTCGTATTTTGAAGAAGCAATCGGATTCTCGACTGTTACTGATTGCCGATCAGTTTGAGGAACTTTATACGCTTTTTCAAGAGGAAAACCAGCGACGAGTATTTCTCAATTGCTTGTTGAAAGCTGTTAATTCAAGCCACAACTTTACTTTGGTTCTGACGCTACGAGCGGATTTTCTCGGCTCTGCTTTGTCCTATCGTCCTTTTGCCGATGCCTTGCAAAACGCCGATGTGAAACTGGGGCCGATGAATCCCGAAGAGTTACAACGGATTGTGGAAGAACCCGCAAAACTTCTGGGGGTGCGAATCGAGGCGGGACTGACGGAACGGATGTTACAGGCGGTGGAAGCCTCGCCGGGAAATCTACCCTTGCTGGAGTTTGCCCTGACACGGCTTTGGGAAAAGCAGGAACGGGGACAGTTAACTCATCGGGCATACGAAGCCATTGGTGGGGTGGAACGGGCGCTGGCCAATCATGCCGAGGCAGTATACAACCGGCTGAACGATAGTGACAAAGAACGGGCACAGCGGGTGTTTATCCAGTTGGTACGTCCTGGAGAAGGGACGGAGGATACCCGACGGCTGGCAACTTACGAGGAATTGGGGGAGGAGAATTGGGATTTTGTAACGCGGCTGGCGGATGCACGGTTGGTGGTGACGGGGAGTCAAAGTGTCGGAACTCAGGAGGAGGATGCTGCATCTCTCCATCAAATCCCAAATTCCAAATCAGTCGAAATTGTTCACGAGGCACTGATTCGAGAGTGGGAAACCCTGCGAAGCTGGATGAATAACAATCGGAATTTTCGGGTGTGGCAAGAACGGCTGAAAGGGCGGATGGGAGAGTGGGAACGGCATCAATGTCAAAACAATGCCCTGCTACAAGGTGCAGCGGTGGGAGAGGCAAAAGAGTGGCTGGATAAACGGAAAACCGAACTGAGTTTGTCTGAGCAAGATTTTATTCGGCAGAGCGGGCAGCGGCAGCAACAACAGTTACGGCGGACGATTTCACTGTTGGCCGGTGGGTTGGTTGCCGTCTCCGGATTGGCGTTGGGGGTTGGAGTGCTGTGGCGGCAAGCTGTCTGGAATGAAAAGAATGCCGAGATCGGGGCTAGAATTGCCACTTTAGACGATCGGTGGAATTCCGATAAAAGCTTAGATGCGCTGCTGGATGGGATGGCACTGGCTAAGGAATTGGAGGATGCGGACTGGGCAACCTCGGATAACCGCATCCAAGGGGCGGCGATGTTGCAGCAGATGGTGGAAGGAATACAGGAGTCCAACCGCTTGGAAGGTCATAACGGTACGCCCTTCAGTGTGGTCTTTAGTCCCGACGGAAAGACAATCGCCTCTGGGAGTGTGGACGGTACGGTGAAGTTGTGGAACCGGGAAGGGGAATTGTTGCAGACCCTCGAATCTCGTGGCGATTCAGTCAATAGTGTAGCTTTTAGCCCTGATGGAAAGATAATTGCCTCGGGAAGTGAAGACGGCACAGTGAAGCTGTGGAACCGGGAGGGGAAGTTGCTAGCGACCCTTGAAGGTCATGAAAATCGGGTCAATAGTGTCGCCTTTAGTCCCGATGGAAAGACACTCGTCTCTGGAGGTGTGGACGGTACGGTCAAGCTGTGGAACCCCGAAGGAGAGTTGTTACAGACTCTCGTAGGTCATGAAAATTCAGTCAATAGTGTAGCTTTTAGCCCCGATGGAAAGACTATTGCCTCGGGAAGTGAAGACAACACGGTCAAGCTGTGGAACCCCGAAGGAGAGTTGTTGCAAACTCTCGTAGGGCATAGCGATTCGGTCTCTAGCGTGGTATTTAGTCCCGATGGAAAGATAATTGCCTCCGGGAGTGAAGACAACACGGTGAAGCTGTGGAACCGAGAGAGGGAATTGTTGGCGACCTTTGAAGGTTCTGGAGGTAAGATTTTCAGTGTGACATTTAGTCCCGATGGAAAGATAATTGCCTCCGGGAATATAGACGGCACGGTCAAGCTGTGGAATCGGGAAGGAGAGTTGTTGCAGACTCTCGTAGGACATAGCGATTCGGTCTCTAGCGTGGTATTTAGTCCCGATGGAAATACGCTTGTCTCAGGGAGCGATGACAGTACAGTGAAGCTGTGGAACCGGAAGAGGGAATTGTTGGCGACCTTTGAAGGTTCTGGGGATGAGGTTTTCAGTGTGGCATTTAGTCCCGATGGAAAGACAATTGCCTCCGGGAATGAAGACAACACTGTGAAGCTATGGAACCGGCAAGGGGAATTGTTGGCAACTCTCAAAGGGCATCGTGATGTGGTTCGTAGTGTCGCCTTTAGCCCTGATAGAAAGACAATTGCCTCGGGAAGTGATGACAGTACGGTGAAGCTGTGGAATCGGCAGGGGCAGTTTTTGGCAACTCTCAAAGGGCATCATGATGTGGTTCGTAGTGTCGCCTTTAGCCCTGATGGAGAGACAATTGCCTCCGGGAGTCGGGACGGCACGGTGAAGCTGTGGAATCGGCAGGGGCAGTTTTTGGCAACTCTCAAAGGTTCTAGCAGTTTAGTGGTCTTTAGTCCTGATGGAAAGACAATTGCCTCTACGAGTGATAACGACGTTGTAGGGCTGTGGAATCGGCAGGGGCAATTATTGACGACTCTCGTAGGGCATAGCGATTCAGTCAATAGTGTCGCCTTTAGCCCTGATGGAGAGACAATTGCCTCCGGGAGTTGGGACGGCACGGTGAAGCTGTGGAATCGGCAGGGGGAGTTGTTAGCGACCCTTGAAGGTCGTGACAATTCAGTCAATGGTATTGCTTTTAGTTCCGATGGAAAGACAATTGTCTCCGGGAGTGTGGACGGTACGGTGAAGCTGTGGAACCAGGAGGGGGAATTGTTGGCGACCCTTGAAGGTCATGACGGTTCAGTCAATAGTGTGGTCTTTAGCCCTGATGACAAGACACTCGTCTCTGGAGGTGGGGACGGTACGGTCAAGCTGTGGCTGGATGTGGAAGCAACCTTCGCAGCCGGATGCAACTGGTTGCGGAACTATCTGAGGAATAATCCCAATGTTGAGGAGGGTGAAAGACAACTGTGTCATTTCGAGCCTTCAGCTTCCGCTCGGGTTGTCAAAGGTGAAAGACTTGCCAGAGTTGGGGATGTGAAGGCGGCAGCGATCGAATTTCAAAAAGCACTAGAACTCGATTCGGATATCGACCTCAATCCAAAAACCAAAGCGATAGACAAAGACCCCGAAACCGTTGCCCGATATTGGGCAGCATCAGCAAAGCTCACTCAAGGAAACGATCTAATTAGTCAGGGCAATATTAAGAAGGCGATTGCCGCTTTCATAGAAGCCCAACAACTCGATTCGGATATCGACCTCTATCCAGACACCGAAGCGATAGACAAAGACCCCGAAGCCGTTGCCCGAAGGCTTGCAGCACTCGTGAAAATTAGTGAAGGGGAGAATTGGGTTCGGTCGGGTAATCGCGAGCAGGCGATTGCCGCTTTCATAGAAGCTCAACAACTCGATTCAGATATCGACCTCTATTCGAGAACTGAAGCAATAGACAAAGACCCCGAAGCTGCTACCCGATACTGGACAGCGCGAGTGAAAATTAGTGAAGGGATGAAGTTCGCACGGCAAGGCGATCTCGAACGGGCAATCGCCGCTTTCGCCGAAGCTCAACAGCTCGATCCCACCTTAGAAATCTTTGCCGGTTCTTGGTCTACCCTCTGTTGGAACGGTAGTCTCTATGGATTTGCGGCTGAGGTAATGAATGCCTGCGAGAATGCAGTGGCACCTGACCCCAAACATGGCGGAAGGCGGGATAGCCGAGGTTTAGCACGGGCGCTCACTGGCAATACGGAAGGAGCGATTGAGGACTTTCAAGCTTTTCTAAACTGGAAGAGAGGTACCGCCAAGTTCAAGCGGCAACAATGGATCGATGCCCTTCGTCGAGGTGAGAATCCATTCACGGAGGAAGTATTGAAGGAGTTGCGCGATGAGCGTCGGTGACAAGTTAAGCTTGTATTCTCTTTGTCAACTGCTTGAAATTCGTCGAAAAACCCGGATTGGGGGGGGAGACTCCCGGTGAACCCCAGGGCTGTTTCATTCTACTTTGCAATGTTTTCCGACATATCCCGTATTGCAGAGTGAGGAGTTTAATCGGTCTTAGGTGCGAATTTTCCGGATGGAAACCTATCAGTTCGTTTAAAATGAGCAAAATCGTTTGAGCGATCGCAAACCGAGATGTGACCCACAATCGTAACTGCGAACTATGGCATCCCAACTCGAATCCTCCGTCGTTCGGATTTATGCGAACTCTGGTAAAGTCATCGGTGCGGGGTTTCTGGTGTCACCCCAACACATCCTTACCTGTTCCCACGTCGTTGCATTTGCCTTGGGCATTCGGGCCGATAGTACCCACATACCAACCGCAGAGGTGAGTTTAGATTTTCCCAGAGTTGCACCGGGACAGAAGCTCAAAGCCAAAGTCATCTTCTGGTTGCCCGTCAATCCCCAAGAATCCGTCGAAGATATTGCCGCATTGAAATTGACAAGCCCCCTCCCCGAAGCAGTACGACCCTCGCGTTTGGTCACTGCGGAAGACCTGTGGGGACATGGTTTTCGAGTATTGGGCTTTCCCGAAGGCAAACCTAATGGCGCGTGGGCTTCGGGGACGTTTCGAGGGGGAATCGCAAACGGTTGGGTGCAGCTAGAGGATCTCAAACAATCGGGCTATCGCTTAGAAGAAGGGTTCAGCGGCGCACCGGTTTGGGATGAGGAATTGCAAGGGGTGGCGGGAATGGCGGTGGCGGCAGACAAGCAACGCCCCGAAGCCAAAGCCGCGTTTATCATTCCGGCAAACGTGCTGGTATCCGCTTGGGACGTATTGCGAGAACGAGCGATTCTGCCTTGTCCCTATCGCGGGCTGTTTGCCTTTCGGGAAGAGGACTCTCGGTTTTTTTTCGGGCGGGAAGTGTTTGCCGAGCAGTTGGTGGCAGCAGTCGAACGACAGTCTTTGGTGGCTGTGATTGGGGCTTCCGGAAGCGGGAAATCGTCGGTGGTGTTTGCTGGGTTAATCCCTCGATTGCGCCAACAAGGTAACTGGCTCATTGAGTCTTTCCGTCCGAAAGCCAACCCCATTGAGGAATTAGCGGCGGTGTTAGTACGGTTGCGAGAACCCAATGAAAGTAAGATTCGGCAGGATATCGATGCGGGAGATTTAGCCAAACAGTTGCGAGAGGGGAGCCTCACGGTTGGAACCCTCACCTCCCGCATTTTGGAAGAAAACGGCAATGCGAGTGGTTTTGTCTTGATTGTCGATCAGTTTGAAGAACTTTACACCCTTTGCCCAAAAAGTCCGAAACAACAGCAATTTCTCGATTTGTTACTCGAAGCCGCGAACCAGACGTGCAACCTAACCTTAGTCCTAACCTTGCGGGCAGACTTTTTCGGCTATGCCTTGTCCTATCGTCCCTTTGCCGATGCCTTGCAGAATGCTGATGTGAAACTCGGTCCGATGAATCCCGAAGAATTGCGGCAAATTGTGGAAGAACCCGCGAAACTGCTGGGAGTGCAAATCGAGGCGGGACTAACAGAACGGATTTTACAGGCAGTACAGGCTTCCCCAGGAAATCTGCCCCTATTGGAATTTGCCCTGACGCAGTTATGGGAAAAGCAGGAAGGGGGAGAGTTGACCCATGAAGCCTACGAAGCCATTGGCGGGGTGGAAAAGGCACTGGCGAACCATGCCGAGGCTATATACGAACGATTGGACGATGCCGACAAAGAACGAGCGCAACGTATCTTTATCCAGTTAGTGCGTCCGGGAGAAGGTACAGAGGATACCCGACGACTGGCCACTCGCGAAGAGGTGGGGGAGGAGAATTGGGATTTGGTAACGCGGCTGGCGGATGCGCGGTTGGTGGTGACGGGGAGTGGCAGAGATGATGGAGACGGGGTGAAGTCTGACACTCAATCCTCAATCACCGATGATTCGTTCCCCATGACCCACTCCGTCGAAATCGTTCACGAGGCACTGATTCGCGAGTGGGGAACCCTACGAAGGTGGATGAGTGCCAACCGGGATTTTCGGGTGTGGCAGGAACGGCTGAAAGGGCGGATGGGAGAGTGGGAACGGCATCAGTGTCAAGACAATGCTTTGCTACAAGGGGCAGCGTTGGGAGAGGCGAAAGAGTGGCTGGGAAAACGGGAGACCGAACTGAGTCCGTCTCAGCGAAATTTTATTCGCCAGAGTTGGCAGCGACAGAAACAACGGTCGCGGCGGACGATTTCATTGCTGGCAACCGGATTGGTTGCCGTTTTCCTGTTAGCGATAGGAGTTGGGGTGCAGTGGCAGCGAGCAGTAGCTGGTGAGAAGAATGCCAATATGAGAGCCAGAATTGCTACTTTGGACGAGCGTTGGAATTCCAATAAAAGCGTAGATGTGCTGTTAGATGGAATGGCACTGGCTAACGAGTTGAAGGAGGCTGATTGGGCAACCTCGGATACCCGCATCCGAGGAGCTGGGATGTTACAGCAGATGGTAGAAGGAATAGGGGAGTCTAACCGTTTAGAAGGCCATGATCGTCATGTCAATAGCGTGGCCTTTAGTCCCGATGGCAAAACGATTGCTTCTGGGAGTTCTGACAACACTGTGAAACTGTGGAAGGCGGATGGGACTTTACTGCGAACCCTTGAAGGTCATAGCGATGGGGTCAATAGCGTGGCCTTTAGTCCCGATGGCAAAACGATTGCTTCTGGGAGTGGGGTCACGGTGAAGCTATGGAAGGCAGATGGGACTTTACTGCGAACCCTTGAAATTCACGGTTGGGTCAGCAGTGTGGCATTTAGTCCCGATGGCAAGACGCTCGCCTCCGCAAGTTGGGACAACATGGTGAAGCTGTGGAAGATAGATGGGACTTTACTGCGAACTCTTGTAGGTCATGGTTATAGGGTCAACAGTGTGGCATTTAGCCCCGATGGCAAGACGATCGTTTCCGGGAGTGGGGACAACACGATGAAGCTATGGACGAGAGGTGGGACTTTATTGGGAACCCTCGTAAGTGATATAGGTTCGTACAAAGGTGTGACTTTTAGCCCCGATGGCAAGACCCTCGCTTTCGGGAATAGGAATATGGTGAAACTGTGGAAGACACATAGGACTTTATTAGAAACCCTTGGCAGTCATAGCGATCGGGTCAACAGCATTGCTTTTAGCTCCGATGGTCAGACCCTCGCTTCCGGGGGTGACGATCAGGCGGTGAAACTGTGGAAGGTGGATGGAACTTTGCTACGAACTCTTGGAGGTCATCGCGGGACTTTCGGTAGTTTAGATACACGCCGGGTCAGCAGTGTGGCATTTAGCCCCGACGATCAGACCCTCGCTTCCGGAAATAGGAATATGGTGAAGTTGTGGAAGGCGGATGGGACTTTACTGCGAACTCTCAAAGGTCATGGCGGCCGAGTCAACAGCGTGACCTTTAGCCCCGATGGTCAGACTCTCGCTTCTGGGAGCTGGGACAGCACGGTGAAACTATGGAAGGTGGATGGAACTTTGCTACGAACCCTTGAAGGTCATGGCGAGAGGGTCAGCAGTGTGGCATTTAGCCCCGACGGCAAGACGCTTGCTTCCGGGAGTGGGGACAACACTGTGAAGTTGTGGAGGGTCGATGGGACTTTGCTGCGAACCCTTGAAGGTCATGGCGAGGAGGTCAACAGTGTTGCATTTAACCTCGATGGCAAGACGCTTGCTTCCGGGAGTGGGGACAACACTGTGAAGTTGTGGAGGGTCGATGGGACTTTGTTGCGAACCCTTGAAGGTCATGGCGGCCGGGTCAACAGTGTGGCATTTAGCCCCGATGGTCAGACTCTCGCTTCTGGGAGCTGGGACAGTACGGTGAAACTGTGGAAGGTGGATGGAACTTTGCTACGAACTCTTGAAGATCGTAGCGAGGGGGTTAACAGCGTGGCATTTAGCCCCGACGGCAAGACGCTCGCCTCCGCGAGTTTGAACCGCAAGGTGAAGCTGTGGCTGGACTTGGAAGCAATCTTAGCAGCCGGATGCCACGGGGTACGGGACTATTTGAGGAATAATTCCAATGTGGAAGAGGATGACAGAGACCTGTGCAATGTTGAGGCTTCCGCTTGGGTGATCGAGGGTAAGAGGCTTGTAAAAGCAGGAGATCTTGAGGAGGCAAAGATTGAGTTCCAAAAAATACTGGAACTCAATTCGTATATCGACCTTAATCCGGACACCGAAGTAATGGATAAAAACCCTTAAGCCGCTGCTCAATGAGTAGAATTCTGTGACGGATGAGGCTCTAAATAAGCCGCCGTTCAGTTTTACTCCCAACTCGTTCTATGTCCATCAACCGTCCGAAAATCTAGTGGTTTCCGGATGGTTAGAGGCGATCGACCTGCCGCCAATCCTCTGGCTCAGTCGCGTGCGACTCCCAGAAATGCCGGTAACTCGCGCCATCTCCCCGTCCCCCTCGTCTCTCCCCACTATTCCCTCTCCAAACCTTCTCTCTCCACAACCCGCGCAAAATCCCGATGTTTCTCTCGGCTCATTTTCCGCGCCAATTCCACCATCGCTTCCTCTTCCCGTTCCAATTGATAGGTATTCAAATGAGTCTCGACTTTAGCTCTCGATAGCTGTAACGCCGCCCCTTGCCGTCCGTAAAGCCCCCGAGACAGGACGTAAGCGTATCTCGTTTCGACTTCCCGCGCTTGGGTTTCGAGGATGCAGTACCCCAATTCCATTCCTTTGTAATGTCGCAGGTTCGCCAGTTTATGCTTGCCGCTATCGAGTCGGATCGCGGCAACCTTCGTCACGGGGTCGATATGGCGCACCTCGCCAAAGGTACCTTTGACAATGCCATAGGTGGATGAGGTTTCGCCTAAGCGAACTCGATCTCCCCGGTAAATTCGCTCTTTCCCCACCCGAACGCCGGTACCAACCAGGTTGCCGTGCTGTTTGCGTTGGGCTTGGGCGAGGCGGTTGAGGATTTGGCGGTCTTCTGGGTCTTCGCTCAAAATGAGATGGTCGCGGGATGCTTGCATCCTTGCTTTGCCCAAACCCTCACGAGCTGCTCGATGGCTTTTTCTCGGGTTGGGGAGGTGGAAAATTGTCCCCGTTCGTCGAGCTTTCCCAGTGCCAGAATCGCTCGACCGCGATCGACGTGGCGCACGAGTTCCCGTCCCAATTGGCTCTCCTGTCGTTTGATTTCGGAAAGTTCTGGGGCATTGAGAGTTCGGGCGATGGCGCGAAATGCTCCTCCATGCTCGTAAGCCGCAGAACGCGATTGGTCGCCCGACAGAATCAATTTGGCTCCCGCTTGTTTGACTCGTGCAACCAATCGCTTCATCTGCACCGCACTTAAATCCTGGGCGCTGTCGGCAATGACAACCGTAGTGCGAGACAGGGGAGATTTGTAAATCGAACGGCGACCGTACTGGCGCTGGCTCTCTTTGGCTCGGTCGAGTTCCCAGAAGAGGCGATGGAGGGTGATGGGTTGTTGCTTTCGACCGAAGAGGGCCCCGGAGAGTCGGCTCTGTTTCCCAAATGCCCCTTGCTCTTGCAGGCGTTCGGCTCCCCGTTTGGAGGGGGTGATGCCGATGACTCGATAGCCGCTGCGCTCGAAGGCTTCTCGCACGGCACCGAGGGTGTGGGTTTTACCGGTACCGGAAATACCTGCTAGCGATTTGATGCGACCCCGCGCGCTCAGCGTTCGCACGGCTTCGGTTTGGGTGGGGGTGAGGTGGTAAGTCCTGGCGGCTGCGGTGATTCGATGGCTGGGGACGCGAAAACGAAGGCGATCGCGATCGAGGTCTCGAACCTGGGTTAAAATTTGACGTTCTAACTTCCACAACCGTTTCGTGGTGAAACGTTCTTCTCCATCGACGACCCCCAAACTCATCACTTGACGCGATGCCAAGTATTTCTCGGTCAGTGCAAAAACTCCTTCGGCATCAATGCCTCGGGTTTGGGATGCCTCGGCTATCCGCCCAATCAGGTCGCGACGGGTAAAATGACTCTCGCTTCTGACAACTCGGCTGGCAGCTTCGCGAATGGTGCGCCACTCCTGCCATTTTTGCCCTAAGGTCGTCGGTTGGCCAGTGGCATGGGCGGAATCGACATCGCTTCGGCTTCCACGTTTCTGGGGTTTTCCCCGTACCCACTCAATATCTGTTTGGGATAATAGCTTGTCAGGTTCCGATGCGTTCAAACCTTCATTAGACATCTTGGAAAACTGAGTTTTCGCCCGGACAGGATAAGGGGTTGAGGTGTATTTCTGGAGATGTCTATTATTCGGTTGTCGATTTCGGGCTGAATTAAAGGAGTCTGGGTCGTAGGAGCTGATTCTCCA